>CAZJNB010000067.1:0-9172 GCA_964547385.1 uncultured bacterium | reverse complement strand
ACTTCTTTCACTCCTTTCTTCCGAGGAGCGACGAAAAACGGGGGGGGCGGACCCGCCGGCCCGTCCCCCACATCTTTAATTTAGAAACCGATATCTAAGCCGACGCGTACGCGCATGGGGTCCGTGTAGCACTCCATATCGTCGTACGGCCCATCGGCGTCGCCGTAAAAGTAATACCACGGTAACCAGTCCGCCGAGGCGCCGTCGCCCTCATCTTCGCCGAAGTTTATGACGTTATCGCGGTTGAGGAGGTTGATGACCTCGCAGTAAAACCTATAGGTAAGGCCCCAGTAGCTGAGCGAGTAATCACCCTTTAGGTTCCAATCGAGGGTCCACGGCATCCGCTCGGAATTGATCGTGGGTTGGCCGGTCCCGGAGGGGGGGGTGGAATAAGGCATACCGGAACCGTACGTAATCGTCGTATTGGCGCCGAAGTTGTGGACGTCGTAGTTGGTCCGGTAATCCATAGTAACGTCGACCTTGTGGGTCTGGTCCCAGTCGAGTAGGTTCTCCCGGTTCGGTTGGTCCCAACCGCGGTAAGCGTAATTATAACCTTGCCCATAACTCGAGGCGAGGCCTTTGGCGATAGAGAACGTGTAGCCGAGCGAGCCGGAGAAGTTCTTCGTCATCCGCTGGCTGATGTCGATCTCCATCCCGCGGACCGAGCCGAAGTCGGCGTTGATAACCCTCGTGTAGTTCCAACCCTGCTCGTAGTCAATACGCTCGGTATCGATGAGGTCTCGGATGTCCTTAAAGTAGGCCGAGACTTTGGCCTTCAGGTCGTCGGTGAAGAGGTGCTCGATGCCGATTTCGTATTGTATCGTCTTCTGCGGCAAGAGGTCCGGGTTACCCATAATGGGATAAGCGCCGGACAACATTAACTGCGTGCTCCGATAGAGGTAACGGAGGGGCGGGACCTGGAAGAAGGAACCGTAGGAGAAGTGTAGCTTGTCCCGGTCGGAGATGGGATATGAGATGCCGACGCGGGGGCTTAGCTGATACGTCCGGTCGGCGTCCTTCCGCGGCATATCCTCATATGTCCGATACTCCGCTTCGGGGTCGACCGGCGTCCACTCCTCGCCGGTAGTCGGATTGTGCAAGTAACCCCATTGGAAGTTGAACGGGTCGGTAGGGTACGAGCCGTTGGGGTCGAAGACGTCTAGGCGGAGGCCGACGTTGATGATCATACCCGAATACTCGAGCTTGTCCTGAAGGTAGCCGTGGGCCTCGATCGGATAGGCACGATAGATGTCGGTGTAGATGTTACTCGACGTCGGTTGGACCGAGTAGAAGTTGATGTCCTGGGTTTTGACGCCGACGCCGCCCTTCACCTGGTTCATCGAAACGGCCCGGTTGTCGCCTACGCGCGCGATGTCGAGCGCGAAGTCGCCCTTGACGTCGTAATAGTCCTGCGTCCGGTTCTCGTAATACGCGTCATCGCCGGTGGTAATGAACCACCCGGTCGGGTCCGTCGAGATGTTCGTAAAGTCGTAGTCGGTCCAGAACTTGTCGGCGACGTCGATGACGCGCCCCTCGTGGAAGGTAGCGCCGGTGATGCTGTAGTAGAAACGGTCGTTAACGTTGTGGGTGATAGTGGCGCTTACCCGACCGCTCGAGAGTTTACGCTGCAGGTAATTCGTCCCGATTACGTATTGGTACTCATTACTGTAAAGGTCGCGCATCTCCCCGTACCGTCCGCCGCTCAGCGTTACCCGGAACTTCCCGGAGGGCCTAATCGTGAGTTTCCCGTTCGCGTTCCATTTCATAACAGGGTCCGGTAACGGGTAGACGGTCCAGTCGCGCGTATAGTCGCCGGCGACGAAGTACCCGAGCAAGTTGTTGCCCGGCCACGCGGGCCCGCCGAAGGAGGCGCGGTATTTCGAATAGCGCGTCTGCCGCGTCTCGGTATGCCAAGTGATGAGCGGGCTTGCCGGGTCCTCCAAGCCGGTACTCTGCAACGCTTTGTGCGAATCCCATTGCCGCTTCGCGGTATACAACTCTTGGGTCGCGCCCACGCTGCCGGTATACTTATCCCGGCCTTCCTTCGTCGTGATGTTGATAATACCCGACTGCGCCTCGCCGAACTCGGCATCCCATCCGGCGGTAATAATGTTCATCTGTTCGATCGCGTCCACCGGGACTTCCATCCCGGCGCCGCCGACGATCGGGTTGGTAATGTTGATGCCGTCTACGATATAGGCGACCTCGTTACCCCGTCCGCCGCGGATATGGATGTTAAGCGTACTGGCGTCGCTGTTCTCGTAAACGATTCCCGGCGTGCGCACAAGCATGTCGGCGAATTCGTCCACGACTTGCGTCCTGATCTCTTCGCTACCGATGACACTCTCGGTATAGGTCTGGTTGAACTTGATGAGAGGTTCCTCGGACTGGATAATGGTAACGCCAGCCGCTTCCGTTTGTAGTTGGAACGATAGGTTCGTCCGTAAGCCGGCGATAACCTTTACGCCGGTCTTAACCTGCTCGCTCGCGCCGACACGCGAAGCCCGCACGTCGAACGCCCCTACCGGAACCGGTGCGATCACGTAATAGCCGTCCGCGTTCGTGGTCGCGAAACGGTTCGCGCCCTTTACGACGACCAACGCGCCGCTTATCGGTTGACCGTTCTGGTCGGTTACTAAACCTGAAATCGTCCCGGAGCCGGCCGCACCGGCCGTCCCCGCCGCGAGGACGAGCAACGCCGCCGCGGCAAGCGTCGTTAATAGCATTCTTTCCGGCATGCGAAAAGGATTCCCCCTTTCACACCTGTGGCTGTCTACGTCCCGATGACGTCTTGCGCTGTTTATTCTCTTTAGGTCCTTCCGCAATCCGTATCTCACCTCCTCGTAACACCTGCGATCAAAACCTTTTATCCCAAGCGTCTTTGACACCCTGCTCCTTATCACACATCTTTGTCCTTACTTCTGATTTGCAAGCTAACATACGGTTCGCCAGCATGTCAAGCGAAAAAAACGTATCGTCCGACAGATGCCGACCTCCATTTTTCTATTGACGCTTCTCCTCGAATATTCTATATTCTCTTTCACCTACGATGACTATTACGTAAACTATTTTTTATAAAGGCCGGCGGCGACGGCGCCTGCCAGGAGGTTTACTTTTATGGCCCCCTTGTTCGGAAGGAAACCAGATCTCACGCCGGAACTTATCGGCGAGTACTTCGATAAACGGGCCGCGGACTTCAACGCGCTCCTCAAGAAGGCTGCGGAATACGAAAAGAAGCTTACTGGCCGCCTTTCCACCGCCGAGAAAAACTTTAATACCCTGGCGGAATTCGATAATAAAGTAAAAGACCTCGCTAAAACCGCGGCGGCTTGGCCCGCAATGTTCGACCGCGCCGAAAAACTCGCGAGCCAAGTAGCCGAAGCCGAGGCCAAAGCCGAAGCCGCCGCCGGCAAGAGCCGCGAGGCCGAGGCCAAACTCAAAGACGTAGCCGCCCAACAAACTCAACTCCTCGCCCTCGACGAGAAATTTAAGAAGCTCGGCGAGCTCGCGAGCCGTACCGCCGAAGAGCTCTCCCACCATCGAGCCGAAGTCGCCGAGCTCCATAAGGCCGAAGCCGGCTTCGCCAAGCTCTCCGAACGACTCGCCGCCAGCGAAAAGGCCGCCGGCGAACGCGCCCGCGTCGCCGCCGACCGCGCCGCCGCCGCGACCGCCGAGGCCGGCCGCATCGAGAAAGAACTCAAAGCTCTCGAGCGGTCCGCGGGCCTCCTTAAAACCGAAATAGCAACCGTCAAGACGGACGCCGTGGCCCTCGGGCGGAGCGCCAAGGATATTAAAAACGTCGAAAAAGCCGTCGCTACCCTGAACAAAAAGCTCGGCCGCCTCGAGAACCTCGCCGCCCAGACGGAAACGCTCCGCGCCGAAATTAAAGCCGCCACCACCGCCGCCCAGCGCGTAACTCAAAACACCGAAAACGCCCAAAATACGCTCGCCGACGTCAAATCGTCGCTGGCCGAAACTAAAAAAACCTCCAACCGCCAGGCGACCCAAATCGAGAGCATAACCACTAAGTTGAAGTCGGCCGACGCCGGAATCTCGCGCCGGCTGAGCGGCGTCGAAAAAACCCTCGCCGCCGCTGAAACTCGGGCCAAGGCGTTAGCGCCCTTAGCGACGAAGGCCGACCAAATCGGCGCCCGCGTCGAGAACGTAACCGGGAAGGTCTCCACGATCGAGAAACACCTGGCCGAGCTCCCCAAAATCGACCGGGAAATCGAAACGGTCCGGAAAAAAGCGGCCGCGGCCGTCGAAGAGTCCCGCGCCCTCACCGCCGAAAGAAAGGCCACCCGCGAAACGATGAGCCGGATGCGCGGCGAGGTAGAAACCGTCCAGCGCGACCTCACCGGTACTGCCGACGCCGTAAAAGAAACCCGCCGAGAAGTCGCGAAGGCGAAAGAGAACGCCGTCGAACTCTCGCGCCGCGCCGGCGGCGTGGCCGCCCGCACTACCAAGCTCGAGCAGAAACTAACCGCCCTCGAAGAGGGCACCGCCAAACTCAGCGGCGCCGAACGCCGCGCCGCCGTCGTCGAGACCAAAGTCGCCGCCATCGGCAATAAATTGGACGACGTGAAAACCAGCGCGGCCACGGCGGAAGCCGATGTCAAAAAGACCACCCGCCAAAGCCAAGAGCTCGCCGCTTCTCTCGGTACCCTCGAAAAACAAGTCACGAAGCTGACCCAAGAGCGCGAGCTCTACGCCAAAGCGGAACACAACGTCGACCGCCTTAACTCCCTCATCGAATATATTAATACTAAAATAGATGTCCTCGAGGACCAACGCGACTTCATTACTAAGGCTAACGAAGAATCTGGTAAACTCAACGTCCTCCTGTGGGAGATGGACGTCCGCCTTAATAAACTCGCCGAAGAGCAGGATATGGTCCGCGAGGGCGAGAAGCGCATCACCGACCTCGAAGAGATGCTCGCCGCCACCCGTGACCGCTTCCGCGAGGTCCAGCACATCGACGAGAAGATCGCCGAAGTCGAACGTCGGCAAGAAGCGTTCCGCCGCGACGCGGCGACCCTCGAGCGCCAGCTCGGCGAGTTCCAGACACTCCGCGGACAACTCGAGCGCGTCTTCCACACCACCGAAGACTATATCGCCCAAGCGGCCGAAGCCGACCGTAAAGTCGCCGCGACGCAATCGACCCTCGCCGAAATCGAAAGCCGCGCCGAAACCCTAAAAACGCTTCGCGCCAACCTCGACGACATCGAGAACCGCGCGGGAACGGTGGATAAAGTCCACGAGAAGATCAACTTCCTCGAAACCCGCCTTGCCGAGGCCGACGCCCTCTCCCGTCTCGTCGCCGACCAGCTCGCCGAGAACAAAACCCGCCAAGAAACGCTGGAAGGCCGCGCCGTCCACCTCGCCGAAGTCGAGAAAAAAGTCGCCGGCCTCAAACTCGACGTCGACCGTCTCGAAACCGCGGGTAAAGAACTCAGCGGCGCCCGCGATACCCTCGCCGCCGTCTCCCAAGAATCGGAAGCGATCACTCGCGAACTCACCCGCCGCCAGGCGGACCGCGTCAGCCTCGAAGAGGAATTCACCCATTTGAACGAAACGGCGCGCGCCGCCCTCGACGAAATCTCCCGCCGGCAGGAGGACATCGCCCTCCGCGAAGAGCTCGTCCGTAGCGTCCACGAGAAAACCGAAAAGATAGACAATCTCCTCAAGGATATTAACGAGCGTATGATGGTCGCCCTCCGCGAGGACGCCAAGCTCGATGCCCTCGGCTCCCGCCTTGGAGACCTCAACGTCGACCTCTCCCTCCTCGAAGACAAACGCCGCGCCATCCTCAAATCGGAAAAAGAGGTCGACCGCCTCGCCGAGAAAATAGCCTACCTCCAAGAGACCGCGCCCAAAGTAGACGAGGCTGTAGCCACCCAACAAGAGCTGAAGAAGCAACTCGATGCCGAAACCCGCACCCTCGCCGAGCTTAAAAACGAAGTCGTCCAAACGTCCCAGCAGGTGGCCGGCCGCGCCCGCCAAATCGCCACCGCCGAAAAAGAAGCCCTCAAAACCTTCGACCGCATATCCGACGTCGCCGCCGACGCCGTCCGCCAAGCTTCCCTCGTCGACCGCCGCGGCCAAGACATCATCGCCGTGGACGAACGTATCACCGCGTTGTCGATGTTGGCCGAAGACCTCGACGCTCGCCTCAAAACGCTGAGCCAACGCCGCGACGAAATCACCGCCGTCGAACGCGAGGTCCGCGACCTCAAGGGCTACTACGAAGAGGTCCGCGGCGGCATGACCGAATTGAAAGAAGAAGCCCAGGCTATAAAAGAGTTCCGCGCCCAGATCACGAAGTTGGCCGGCGCTCGCAAAGAAGTCTCCGCGGCCTCCCGCGAAATCTCCGGCCGCCGCGCCGCCCTCCAGGAACTCGAAGACCACTTCCGCCGCGCCGATAGGATGGCCGATGAACTGAATAAGAAGATCGGCCGCCTAGAAAGCGAAGAGAAACGCGTCGACGCCCTCGCCGAAAAACTGGCCGACATCAGCTATATGAGCAAAGACGTCGAAACCAAATTGGCCAACCTAAAATCGGTTAGCGAACGCCTCGACAAGATACAGAAAGAAGTCGCCCGCTCGGACGTCATTTTGAACGAAGCGCTCAAGCGAACCGGCCGCGAGAAACCAGTGGCCTAAAGGGACCGCACGCCGCGGCCCCATACCGCCGAGCTATTATGGCTTATAAAATCGCTGTTGCCAGCCAGAAGGGCGGCGTCGGTAAAACTACTACCGCCGTCAACCTCAGCGCTTCCTTCGCCGTCGCCGAAAAGAAAACCCTCCTCGTAGACCTCGACCCCCAGGGCTGCGCTTCCACCGCCCTCGGTATGAGCCAAGAACTCCTCTACCGGGGCGTCTACGAAATATTTATCCGTAGTTTCCCCGCCGCCGGTAGCGTCCACGCCACCGATGTCCCTCACCTCGCTATTATCCCGAGTAATATCTGGTCGAATAACGCCGAGGAAGAGATAATGCGTGCTTCCCTCAACCGGACCGCCCTCGCGCGTTCTCTCGAAGAGCTTGACGAAAACTACGACTTCATCGTCTTCGACGCGCCGCCGAGCCTGAGCCACCTTACCGTAAGCGCCCTCGCCGCCGCCGATACCGTACTCATCCCGGTGCAAGCCGAATTCTATTCCTACAACGCCTTCGACCAATTCATCCGCCTTATCAAAACCGTTCGCCTCGGCGTCAACCCCAGCCTCGAAATAGAGGGCTTCCTCCTCACGATGTACGACGACCGCACCAACCTCGCCCACGATGTCGAGAGCTCGCTCCGCCGCCGCTTCGGCAAACTGGTCTTCAAAACCGTCATCCCCCGAAGCGTCGCCCTCGCCGAGGCCCCCGCCCGCGGAAACCCGGCGATAATCCTCGACGGCGGCTCGGCCGGCGCCCAGGCCTACCTCAAAATCGCCGCCGAGATATTCCGCCGCCGTAAAAAAAAGCGGGCCGCTACGCCCGCATAACTTCCGCCGCGCCCGAAGCGCGGCTTTTTTATTAGGGGCCCGGCCGCCCGCCGGCTACCTCTTGAAGAGGCGCTGGAGCTCGCGCGCCGCCAGGTTCACCATCGTCGGCCGGCCGTGGGGGCAAACATCCGGCTTAGCCGCGGCGAATAGTTCGACCACGAGCGCCGCCGCCTCCGCGGCGCTAAGCCGTTCCCCCGCGCGAACCGCGGCGTGGCACGCTACGCTCCTGAGAACCGCCTCCCGGCGCTCCTCCGCCGCCGCCGGCCGCCCCGCCGCGGCGTAATCGTTCACGACTTGCCCAAGAAAACCGTCCACATCGCCGAGCCGCAGGTCCGTCGGGTGGCTCCGCACGACGAACGCGTCGCCGCCGAATTCCTCCACCTCAAAACCGAGCTCGGCGAGGGTCCCCAGACAATATCGGACGTCCGCGGCCGCCGCGGCCGACAACGTTACCGTAACGGGCAACAACAGCCTTTGGCGGCCTCCGCCGCCGCGCCGCCGGCCCAACCTCTCATAGAGGACCCGCTCGTGCGCGGTGTGTTGGTCCACCACCACCAGGTCCCGGCCCCGCCGAACGATAATATAGGTATCGTCGAGCCGGCCTAATACTTCTACGTCGGGCCCGGCCTGACGAACGGGTCTCCCCGACGCCGCCGGCTCACCGCCGCGGGCCCGGAAGCCCAAAGCCGCCGCGCCGTCGCCGCCGCGCGTTTCCCTTCGCTCCGCCGGCCAGAGGTTATGCCTTTCCAAGTACCCCTCCACCGCTTCCTTTATTTCCGCGGTAACCGTCGCCGCCGCGGCGGACGGGGGACGAGCCGCCCGTTCGAACGCCGCCGCGGGCGCGGCGACCGCCACCTTCCCCAGCTCGAACCCCAAGGCCCGGCGCACTATGTCGAACACCCGGTTCTCTTGGGCGAAGCGGACCTCCTCTTTGCGGGGATGGACGTTCACGTCCACGTCGCCGGGCGGAAGGGTGAAGTAGAGGACGACCAGCGGGTAGCGGGAGCGCTCCAGGCGCCCTTCGTAGGCGGACATAATGGCCTTGAAGAGCGGCTTGGCACGCGCCGGCCGGCCGTTAGTAATGGTGTAGACGTTGCTCGTGCCCACGAACGAGCGCGGCGGCCGCGAGAGGAACGCGCGGACCTCGAAGTCGCCTTCCACCGCGGCGACCTCGATAAGCTCGTCCACCAGTTTCCACCCGAGGACTTCGCCGATACGGGTGCGCGGCGCGTCCGCGGCGCCGCCGACGGCGTATTGCAGGCGGCCGTCTTTGCTGAGGGCGAACGCCGGCGCCAGCCGCGCGAGCGCGAGCCGCTTGAATACCTCCGCGGCCCGCCGCCACTCGCTCGCCGGCTTGCCCGCGAACTTGCGCCGCGCCGGGACGTTATAAAACAGGTCCCGGGCGATAACCGTCGTCCCGGGCGCCGCCCCCTCGGGTACGACGGCGACGGCGCCGTCCACAACGGTCGCCCTCAGGCCGACGGCGTCCCCGGCGGCGCGGGTATGAACCATAACCCGGGAGACCGCGGCGATCGCCGGCAACGCCTCACCGCGAAAGCCCATCGTCGCGACGGCGTCCAGGTCATCAGGCGCCGCGACCTTGCTTGTCGCGTGCCGCTCGAACGCGAGGCGAAGGTCCTCGGCGTCCATACCGCCGCCGTCGTCGGCGACCTTCACTTCCT
>CAZJNB010000066.1:0-9194 GCA_964547385.1 uncultured bacterium | reverse complement strand
CCCAACGTCCCGGCGCCCCGTAAAATGTTCAATATTACCGTCTCGGCCTGGTCGTCCGCGGTATGGCCCAGCGCGACCGCGTCAGCGCCGAACGCCGCCGCGGCCCGCGAAAGAAACGAGCGCCGGGCGACGCGAGCACCATCTTCGGCGGAGCGGCCCGCGGCCTCGGTTATGTCGGCAACACCTACGCGCGCGCCATAGAACGGGAACCCCAACATCCGGGCATGCCGGCGGACGAAAGCGGCGTCGCCCGCGCTCGCGGCGCGGAGGCCGTGGTCGAAGTGTCCGACGCCGAGCCGCCACTTCTCGACATCCGCGAGCGCCGCCAGGCAATATAACAACGCGGTGGAATCCGGCCCGCCTGAAACAGCTACCAACACCCGGGCGCCGCGGCCGAGCACCTTCTCCCGGCGGCACCACGTCCCAACGGCCTGCTCGAATTCGTCCGCCATCTTCTACTTCGGCGTCATCGTCGCCACCGGCAACACAAGCTCCGGTAAGGACACGCCGCCGTGATAAAAACCGCCCTGGAAGCGTTTATGATACTCGCGGATATGATGCGAGAACACAAGGTGATGCCCCACTTGCGCCAGGACATAGGTCTTCGCAAGATAATCGTTGGGGAGGCCGAAGTCCTCGGGGTTCCGGACGAGAAAGGCGCCTTCGCCTTCCGGCCGGAGGTCGCGCCCCACCCAATACCGGGGCGTTTTAGTCGCGTTCTTGCCCGCGTATACTACCGCCGGCGTATGGGTCAATATCGAACCGTGGTCGGAAGTGCATACGACCACCGCCTTTTTGTCCTCCGCGATTTTATGCATTAACCGTTCCAACGGCGACCCCAGATACCACGTCAGCGCGAGCCGTGGGAGCGCTTCCGCGGTCGGCGCGAGCGCGTCGAAGGTGCCGCCGCGGCCGGACTCGTGCGTAACGGTATCGATGAAGTTGAAAACGAACGCGGTGAGCGGCCGTGCCGACAGGTTATCGATTACCCGGCCGGCTTTCTTCTCCTGTTCGGGGTTCGCGAATTTATGGTACGCGATCTTTTTCGCCCGGGACGCGTGGCGCGCCGCATGGTCGGTGAGAAACTGTTTCTCGTAACGGTTCAACGATTCGCCCAGGCCGGTGTCCTCCGAGAAACCTTCCGGATAACGGCGCGCGATCTCCGCCGGCGGCGTACCGGCGAAGAGGGCGTTCCGGGCGTAGACGGTTGACGAAGGTACGGCGCCACAATAGAGTCCGAGTTCGATGCGGTAGAGACGGCTCAGCCGTTCCTCAAGAAAAAGCCATTGGTCGAGGCGCAGACCGTCGACGACGATGAAGAAAACGCGCCGCCCGGCGTCGACGTGGCCGAAGACGTATTCGTCCAGTATCTCCCACGAGAGATGGGGCCGGCCCCCGGCGCCCGCGACCCACGCGGCGTAATTTTCACACACGAACGAGGCGAACGCCTTATCGGCCTCGGCGACCAACTCGGCGTGGAGCGGTAACAACGCCTCCAATTCCAACTCGCCGATCTCCCGCCCCGCCCGGCACATCGTTAGGTAGAGCGCGGCCCAATCGGCGAACGTCGCCGCCGGGTTGTTAATAACCTGTTGGGCGCTGTTGTAATAATCACCCCAGGAAGCGACGAAGCGGTCCCGCCGGAGCTTCTCGACGTCGAGTACCTTCTTGAGCGACGAGAGAATTTGGTGGGGGTGGACCGGCTTGACCAGAAAATCGGTGATTTCGCCGAAATAGGCGTCGTCCATCAACGTCTCTTCGGTGGACTTGGTTACCATAATAACGGGTAACGAGCCGTCTACGGCCTTGAGTTCGCGCAACGTGGAAATGCCGTCCATCCCAACCATTATCTCGTCCAACAAGACCGCGGCGAAGGAGCGTTCCTTGACGAGGGCCACCGCGTCCGGGCCGTTGGTCACCGTCGTTACGCGGTAACCGCGGTTCTCGAGGAATTGAATCTGGGACCTCAACAGGTCGATCTCATCGTCGACCCAGAGGACTTCCGGTTTATGTTTCTCGGTCATATACTACGTTTCCTCGCCGGCCCCTTCGACCAGCTCCAGGCCGAGCTCCCGGAGGTGCGCCGGCGCCGCGGCCGCGGGCGCGCCGTCCATCGGCGACGACGCCTGCAATGTCTTCGGAAAGGCGATGACCTCGCGGATGGACTCTTCGCCACACATCATCATTACCCAACGGTCGAGGCCGGGCGCGACGCCCGCGTGCGGCGGAACGCCGTATTGAAGGGCCCGCAGAAAGAAGCCGAAGCGGCTCTCCATTTCCTCGTCCGAATAACCCAGAACGCGAAAGACCCGCCGTTGGAGCTCGGCCTCGTGAATACGCACGCTCCCGGAGCCGAGCTCTACGCCGTTGAGGACGACGTCGTACGCGCGCGACATAACCCCCAAGGGCGCTTTCTCCAACTTATCGACGTCCGCGAGGCGAGGCGCGGTGAACGGATGGTGCGACGGCGCCAGCTCGCCGGCCCGGGCGCCCGGCTCGAACAGCGGGAAGTCCGTTACCCAGAGGAAGTGGAACCCCTCCTTCTTTTCGACGTTCAATATCTCCGCGAGTTTAAGCCGGACCGAACCCATCGCGTCGGCGGATGTTTCGAACTCCCCGGCTAACGCTACTAACATGTCCCCTTCTTGGGCCTTGGTAATACCAATCAGGCGAGCCGATAGCGCCTCGTCGAAATATTTCGCGGTGGTCCCGGATAGCGTCCCGGCGGGCCCAATTTTTACAGAAGCTAAATAACCGAACCCTTTGTCTTTCGCTACGGCATCTAATTCTTTTAATTGTTTCCGGCTCACGCCGCCCGGAATACATATACCAAACGCGGCCTCTTTGCGATACGGCGTTTTAATATAACCGGGCGCCGAAGAAGGAATCGTGTCTTCGAAAATACCCGCCTCCCGAAAAATATCTGCTAAATCTATTAATAATAAATCGAAACGGGTGTCCGGCTTGTCGCTACCGTAAAGCGACATCGCCTTGCGCCATTTAATCCGCTCCCACGACGTCTCGACTTCGACGCCGATGCCCGCGCGGAACGACGCCGCGAAGACGCCCTCCGTCACGTCGAAGACATCCTCCTCCGCGGCAAAGGACATCTCCAAGTCGAGCTGGGTGAACTCGGGCTGGCGGTCCGCGCGCTGGTCCTCATCGCGGAAACAACGGGCGATCTGGAAATACCGGTCCACGCCCGCGGCCATAAGCAACTGTTTATACATCTGCGGCGACTGCGGCAGCGCGTAGAACTTGCCCCGATGGAGACGGCTCGGGACGAGGTAATCGCGCGCGCCCTCGGGCGTGGACCTCACGAGCGCCGGCGTCTCCACCTCCAGGAAGCCCCGGCCCGAGAGGTATTCGCGGATCGCCTGGACGGCGCGGTGGCGCACTTCGAGGTTGCCCAACATCTTCCGCCGGCGCAAGTCCAAATAGCGGTATTCCAGCCTAAGCTCCTCGTGGACCTCCAACGTCTCCTCGGCCAAGTTGAACGGCGGCGTCTTGGCTCGGGCCAGGATTTCGAGCTTCGAGACCGCCACTTCCACGGCCCCCGTCGGCGCGTCCGCGCGGCGCATCCCCTCGGGCCGCAGGCGGACCTCGCCCGTCGCCGCGACGACGTCCTCCCCCCGCAACGCCGCGGCGGCCCGAGAAAGGTCCGCGCCCGCGGCCGGGTCGAAGACGAGCTGGGCAAAGCCGTAACGGTCGCGCAGGTCTACGAAGAGCAGACCGCCGAGGTCGCGGCTCTTCCAGACCCAACCACAGAGCGTTACCGTCTCGCCGACGTGCGCTTCGCGTAGCTCGCCGCAGGTGTGGGTACGTAGCATCTATTGTTCTTTCCGGTGGCGTCGGGTGTTTCCACCCGACGCGGCACCTCTTGACCGTCAGTTGGTAACGACTGACGGCACGGCCAACCCGAGGCGCCGCCCCTAAGCCGTCAGGTGGTAACACCTGACGGCACCCTCAAACGACGTTAGCGAAAATAGAACGGGTCAACTTCTAATGCCGAACGCCGCCCGGCGTAATCCCGGGCGCTGGAATAAGGCCAATCGGACGGCGCTGAACAAAGACCCGCCCGGACCGGGTTATTCTGTACGTAATTAATCTTGGTCTCAAGTACGCGCCTTGAATATATAATCACGTCGTCGAACCTCGACTCCCATACCTGAAATTGACGCGTCCGACCGTCCGGGTTCCGCAAACTCTCTAAGGTCTCAAGGTATCCGTTCACCTCGAGCAACTTCCTTAACCTATAAGCCGAGTACTTCTTGAAATCGCGTATCGCCGCCGAGAGCCCGTTTTCACCCGGGAACGCTATTATAATATGCAAATGAGAGGGCATTAAAACGTACGCCCAGATTTCAAACGCGTATTTCTTCTTAACGTATCCGAGCGAGTTGACTATTATCCTGTAATAACCATTATCACGTAGCAGCCGCCGCCGCCGAAAAGAAGTCGTAACGAAAAAAACGCCCCCTTCCACCCCGAAATTCGTCCGCCCGCGTAACGCCACCGCTCACAACCTCAATACCGCACATCGCCATCAAGCGAAACTATTAAAACCTCGCGTAGATTATAACGCAAACGGGCGGCGCGGTAAAGGCCCTAATAAATAAGCCGCCCGGGCCTTCGGGCGGGGCGCGCGAGCGGCCCGGGCTACCCTCAGCCAGCCGCGGCGGCGCCGGCCGCATAGGTTCCGAGCCGGCCGTAGATGATTTCGGCGAGCGTTTTTAGGTTGGTCGTATCCGCAGCGTTATATTTTAACAACCGCTCCAGCGCGCCCCGGCGGCCGCGCCGGTGCGCCTGCCACAACTTCACCGCGTCGTAGCCGTCGAGGCCGGCGACGTCGTCCTCGCGGCGGATGCCGAACCGGCGTTCGACTTTCTTGAGGCCGCCCTTTATGCCGAGCCGCTTCGCGGCGAAACAGAGGTCGAAGTGGGGAAAGTCAAACGCCAAGTACGAAAACTCTTTGCGGAGGAAGGGGATGTCGAAAGCGGCGCCGTAAAAGGTTATTAATATCTTGACGCCCGCGAGCGCCGCGTCCAACGCGTCGCCGGAGAGGTCCACGCCCGCGACGAGCTGGACGAGGCCCCGCCCGGGGCGGTAGACGCCCACGACGGTGGTCTCGTCGCGGGGCGGCGCCTGGCCGGTGGTCTCGATGTCGAGGCAGGCGAGCTCATCACGGAAGGCGTCGTAGAGACGCCAGTGTTCGCCGGCGCGGAGGTGGCCGTGGAAGAACTTCTCGTCGCCGCGGCCGAGGGCCTCGCGCCACCGCGCCAGCTCGGCGCACCACCGGGTGTTGCGCGCCGAGGAGGCGAAAGTGACGCCGCCGCCGCCGAGGAAGTCGTCCCAATCCCGCACGCCGGCGCGCCAGATGCGGCGTTCCGTATAAGGGCCCACCCCCGACAGCATCCGAAACGTCCGCCGAATCACCGCGCCCCTCCCGGGGCGGCACGGCCGCCGGTGAAGGCCCACAGATACGCCGCGGCGCCGGCGACGCCGCCGAGCAGGTCCGCGCCCAGGTCCACGACGTCGCCGAACCGCCCCGGGACGAAGAGCTGTATTACCTCGGTCCCGGCCCCCACCGCGAAGACCGCCAAAAACGAGACCGCGAAGGCGAAGGCGCCGCCGCGCCGTACTGCGCCCGCCATTGCCCGCGCCGCGAGCGCCCCCAAGAGCGCATATGCCGCGGCGTGGCGAATCTTATCTATGTTGAGCGTCGGCGGCTGCGGCGCCTCCGGCAGCGACACGAACGCAAACGTGACGAGCACGCCGACCCATATCATTAAGGGGAGATAATATTTCCGGAAGTCGTCCGTCATCGCGACAACGCCCGGGCGAGCGCGAGCGCCGCGCCTTTGTGCGGAACGTAGGGGCCGCGCCGCAGGTCCGGGTCGCGCACCTGGTTGGGCGTGAAGACGGCGACGCCCACACAACTCGGACAGCCGTCCGCGCACTCGCAGCCGGCGACCAAGTCTTCGCAGGCGGCCAAGACTTCGGCGAGACGCCGGTAGGCGTGCTCGGCGTAGCCCAAGCCTCCCGGGTAGACGTCATAAATAAACGCCGCGGCGGTCCCCAGGTTCGACGAATCCACGATGCCGCGGAGGTCCCGCGGATCGCACATAGCGTAGAGCGGGATGACCGCGCCGAGCGCGTTTTTGAGCCCTACCAGCCCTTCGAACGGGTTGAAGCCCCGTCGGCTCAACTCGGCAACGACCTCGGCCGAGGGCGCGACGTAGAGTGCGACGGTCTGAAGCTCCACCGCCGGCAGCTCGAGCGGCGACCAGCCGATGGAATCCAGCGAATAAAACTTTATCTTCTTGAAGCCCACCGTCCGCCAGGTAACGAGCGCCTCGACCAGGCCGAAGGCGCCGGCGGCCGTCTCGTGCGTCTCGAGTTTCTCTTTCACGTTGAGCGTCGCCTCGACCATCGCCTGGGTATAATAGTCTACGTCCCGGCGTTCCAAGTACGCGACCTTTTGCCCGAGGTCGAGCTCGCGGACGAAATAGGTCTCGCCCTGTTGCAGGTAGATCGCCTCGGCGTAGAGTTGCTCGAGGGCGCTCTCGTAATCCAAGGTGCCGACGGCCTCGTTGTCCCGGCCGGCGTCCAATATCGTTACCGTATTCTCCGACGAGGCGCGCAGGTTGACCTGAGCCGCGGGGTAATCCGCGGAGAGCCACCAATATTTGCCGTCTTTGGCGACCATCTGACCGTCTTCGCTAAGGACCCGGGCGGCTTCGGCCGCGGCGGCGCCGCCGAAGCACGCCAAGTCGTCCACGGAGAGCGGCAGCTCCGCGGCGGCACAACGCAGGTGCCCCGCCATAATGGAGATGTTCTCCGGGTCGATGATCGCGTCCTCGGGCGAGCGGCCGAAGATATACTCCGGGTGCCGCGCGAGGTATTGGTCTACGGGGTCGTCGTAGGCGACGAGGACCGCGAGGGAGGTCTCGGCCCGGCGGCCCGCGCGCCCCGACTGTTGCAGGAGGGAGGCGATCGTCCCGGGGAAGCCGACGACGACGGCGGCGTCGAGGCCGCCGACGTCGATGCCGAGCTCGAGCGCGTTCGTCGCCGTTACCGCGAGCAGTTCGCCGCCGAATAGTTGGCGCTCGATGGCACGGCGCTCCTCGGGGAGGTAACCGCCGCGGTAACTGCGGACCTTGGCCGCGAGTTTGGGCCCTACCGCGTCCTTGGTGTATTTGTAGATGAGCTCGGCGACGACGCGCGCGCGGGTGAACGCGACGGTGGGTACACCCTCTTTTACGAGCGCCGCGAGGACCTCGGTGGCCTCGACGTTGGCGGAGCGGCGCCGCCCGAGGCCGCGGTCGCTGAGGGGCGGGTTGAGTATGACGAAGTAGCGGTCGCCGCGGGGCGCGCCGGAATCGGCGACGAGCTTCACGGGCGCGCCCACGAGCCGCTCGGCGTGTTCGGCGGGGTTAGCGATAGTAGCGGACGTGAGGAGGAACTGGGGCGAGGCGCCGTAGTGGGCCGCGACGCGCGCGAGCCGCCGGAGCACGTTCGCGACGTGCGAACCGAAGATGCCGCGGTAGGCGTGGAGCTCGTCCACGACGACGTAGTTAAGCGACGAGAAAAAACGCCCCCATAGAGGGTGATGCGGTAGGATGCCCTGGTGGAGCATATCCGGGTTGGTGATGAGGAGGTTGGCGGCGTCGCGCAGTTTGCGCCGGGCCGGCGGCGGCGTATCGCCGTCGTAGACGCCGGCGTGCACCCGCGCGCCGACGGCCGGCGCCAGCGCGAGGAAGCGGTTGAGGTTGCGGAGTTGGTCCTGGCTTAGCGCCTTCGTGGGGTAGAGAAAGAGGGCCGAGCCGCCCTTCTGATAAAAACGCTCGAGGACCGGCAGGAGGAAGCACAGGGTCTTGCCGGAGGCGGTGGGCGTTACGGCGACGACGTTTTGGCCTTCCCGCGCCGCGGCGATATATTCGGCCTGGTGGCTGTAAAGGCGGGCGATGCCCTGGTGGCGGAGGGCCTCGGCGAGGGGCGCGGCCAGCGCCGGCGTAACTTCGCCGTAGCGCGCCGGCCGCGGCGGCACGTGCTCGACGTGCTTTATGGCGTCGCCTTTCGTCAGTTGAAGCTCGGCCAATATCGTTTCAATCTTCACCGCGTCCTCGGCGCTTCGACCTCATTGCGCGTAATTTCATTATAGAATGCACCGCGGCGACGCGAAAGGGAAAAACTCCACGCCAGCGCAACATTATTATAGGCTCGGGCCGTAATATAAGGTATAATTGAACCGCGTTATGGTATCGAGTCGCGTAAAATTCTCCGTCTTCCGCGCCCACCTGCGCGAGGCCTTCGGCCTGGCGTTCCGCGCGCTGTGGAGCAACAAGATGCGCTCGCTCCTCACCGTCCTGGGCGTCTTCATCGGCGTTACCACCGTCGTCGGCCTCATCTCCCTCATCGCCGGCCTGACCTCCTACGTTACGAACGTCTTCGCGACCGCCGGAACCGACACCTTCTTCGTCGCCCGCGTCAACTTCATTACGTCCAATTGGACCGATTGGTTCGAACACCAGAAACGACCGGAGCTTACCCTCGACGACGCCGAGGCCATCGTCGCGACGTGCCCGTCAGTGGATTATACCGCCCCGCGAAACATAACCTTTAAGGACATAAGCTACCGCGGTAAAACCGCGACGGGCGCTTTCACAATCGGGACGACCGAGGAGTTCCAACAGATGGAGGGGCTGAAGATCCGGCGCGGCCGTTTCATTACGAACGAGGAAGTCGCCCGCTCCCGCCAAGTATGCGGCCTCTCGAGCGAGGTTACCGAAAAACTCTTCGGCGCGGCATCGCCGGTAGGCGAGCGCGTAAAAATAGGCGGACACGCGTTCACCGTCGTCGGCGATGCCTACCCTATGGGTTCCGTCTTCGGCCAAGACCGCGACAACTCGGTCATCATCCCCATAACGACCTTCGAGAAGATGTTCGGCACCCGCGGCTTGGCGGAGGCTATGGTTATTATCTCCCGGCCTAAAAACTCCGCCCTCGCCGGGAGCGCCCAAGACGAAGTAATAAGCCTTATGCGCCGGCGCCACCGACTCAGGCCGGAGCAGGACAACGACTTCGACGTCATAACGCAAGCGGCGATGATGGCCGCGTTCCAAAAACTCACCGCGGCGCTCTTCGTCGTCATCATCGCCGTAGGGAGTATTTCGCTACTCGTCGGCGGCGTG
>CAZJNB010000065.1:0-9199 GCA_964547385.1 uncultured bacterium | reverse complement strand
TACTACGGCGACGGCAACGCCGGCGTCATACGCGAAGAAATCCCCGCCGCGGTCGCGTCGCTCTTCAACGACGCCTTCGCCGCGGTCGAACTGCCGGCGGGCGCGGTCGCGCCGGGCGCATACGTCGCCGTCTACCGCCTCGGGAGCGGCGACGCTCAGGACCAGTGGTGGTATTATCTCGCCGAGGACTGGCTGGTCGCGAAGGTCGCGAAGGCCGGCGCCACGGCCGTAGAGCGCAACGCCGGGGCGACGGACCTCCTCGCGGCCGAAGGCGACTATCTCCCGCCGCCCGCCAAAGCCGTTAGCGCCACGGCGCCGGCAAAACCGCGAAAGGCCGACGCCGAACGGACGCCCTACCGCGCGAATAGGGCGCTCGCCTATCGCGTCGTCGCCGCCAGCGTCCGCGTCGCTCCTCGGCTGAAGCCCCATAAAGCGTTCCGGGCCAAAGTTACCGCCGAGGTCACCCTCAACCTCCGCACCGTCGACGTCGCGAGCGGCGAGGTCCTCTGGACCGGGACCGCGAGCGGAACCGTCACCAAAGAAATACCGCTCGCGGCCTTGGCCGGCTGGTGCGACTACAACGAAGGTTGGGAGGATAGCGGCGGCGGCGGCTGGTGGTGGCTGGGGCGTTGGGGCCCGCCGGCGGTCAGCGTAACGGCGGCGGCCGCCTCCGCCGCGGCCGCGGAGGAACCGGCGGCCGATAAGCCCGCGACGACGACGGACGCCGCGGATACGGCCGAAGCCGAGGAGCCGGCGACGGCCGAGGAGGACGACAAAGATGCCACCGCGGGCGAGGACGCTGCGGCGGCGAACGACGCCGGCGACGCCGAGGAACCGGCTTCGGCTTCGCCTTAATACGCCGTCGGAAAATATAAGGGGAGCCGGCCCGGCGGGCCGGCCTTCAACAACGCAAAAAGGGCGGGGCCGAGGCCCCGCCCTCACTCTTCGCGACGACGTTACGACGGCAGGTTATACGAGGCAAGCTCGACGGAAATGGGGACCCCGCTGCCACACCAAAAGCCGTATCTTTTGGCGCCCATGCCGCCGACGTTCGCCGGCCACCAGAACGTGACCATAGTTAACCCCGTGTACTTATATTCGACCTTGTAACACTCGAACGAACCGGCCGGAACGGAAATGGTCTCCTTCACCGAAACGTTCGCGGTGTAACCCAAGCCAGCGTCCCATTGGTTCCCGACGCCGAGCGGAAACTTCAACATCCTAAAGAAGTCGCCGTTTTGTTTGTCTAAGTATACCGTTACGTCGTTACCAGTAACCTTCAGGTAATATACGCCCACCTGTTGCCACGCGTCGTTGCTCCAGAGGTATTCGAAGAGCTTTTGGGTATCGCCGGCGACGGGATGGTTGAAGTTCCCGGAGATGACGTACCGCGTCTTATTCGTGCCCTGGTAGGAATAAACCCATTCCGCGCCGTTGGGGTGGGGGTAGTTGAAAGAGGGCGCCGTCGGCGTGGTGGGCTCCTCACTGCTGGTGCACGCCATAAATAACGCCATCCCGGCCACCAGAACGGCCGCGGCCAAAACCGAAACGATTCCACGCGTAAAGGGGTAACGCAACATAGGCTCCACTCCTTTTCCGCCGGCCTGGGCGGACCTTAGTGAACGCTCGGCGGTAACCTCACCGCCGCTTCTACCAACACATCCTTCCCACCCACTACGATAAAAAAGCCGGCCCGAGATGTCAACCGTATATTTTACCGAGCCTGTATTCGTAATCACGCCGGCGCCCACGAGCGCGCCGCGGCGGGGCCGCTCAGCCTATCCGCGGGCCGCGGCGGGTGTAATACTTGAAGCCCATCAGCTTCGCGAGGCGCCGGTAGCGTTTCGTCAATCTCTTTAAAAGGTACGCGGGCCTCTTGTAATAGGCGGCCCAATAGAGGAACATCAGCTCGAAGGCGCTCGACTCCACCCACCCCACGTCCTTGGTATAGCCGGCGACCGCGGCGGCGCCCGTCTCGCGCAGGAACTCCTTCAATTGCGCGTCCGCGCCCGTAAGCGTCCGGCAACTGCCGAAGTAGACGAGCTTTTTCTTGAAGGCGCCGCGCGCCAGCGCCGCGATTTCGGTAAGCGTCACCTCCTCCTTGGGCGATATCTTGAGCCGGCCGCGGGCGCCGTGGAACGAGAGGTAGACGATGGCGTAGTCCCGGTAATACTTCTTCTGGCCGAGGTAATACTCGAACTCGGACTTGGTCCCGCACTGGCGGTAGATGAAGTCGATCTCGCCGCGGCGGCGGAGTATTTGGAGGAGCGGCCGCACCGATTCCTCGCTGCGGATGTCGCCGGACCACTCGCCCTCCAGACACATTATCTTGTCCAGCCGGCGGAGCTTGCCCTTCCGTTTTCTCTTGGCCGCCATCCTACTCATCGCCCGGCCGCGCCGGCCCGTACGACTCCCACGCCACCCATTCGTCGTCGTCGAAATAGTGGGCGATGAGGAGCTTTACCGTAGTCGCGCCCAGCCGCCAGGTATATCGCACGTCCGCGCGCCGCTCGTCGCGATAGGCCGCGTCGTTGTATTCGTAGTCCGCGCCGTATTGCGCGGTCAACTCCGTTACGCGACGCCCGGCTTGGGCCGCCGCCCTAAACGGCGGACTCTGAAAGATGACCTCGGTCAACGAACGAGCCGCGTCGAAATACGCCACCCCTTCCCAGCCGCCGCGGTCGAACACGAGGTACGTCGTCCCGTCCTTGGCCATAAAGTGTTCGTCGTAGGGGACGCCCTGCGCGGCGAAAGCGGCGCGGGCCGCGGCGAGGTCCATCCCCCAACGCAGGAACGACCAGCCGGCCAAGGCCTCTGGCGCCGGCGCGTTCGGGGCGTTCGCCGTCGCGGCCCCGGCCGGCGACGCGACCGCGAGCGCCCCGAAGATAAAAAAGACCGCGCCGGATACGCACAAGCCCTTCCCAAACGATATGCGCATTAGATTGACGCCAACATTACGCGCCCCTCAACTCTCCTACGCTAAAAATCGGCGCGAACACCAACGCCGCACCCGCCACCGCGGCCCGGGCGCCCTCCTCCCGGTCCACCAGGACTACAACGCTGAGGGGCTCGATGCCCGCGGCGCGGGCCGCCGCCGCCGCCGCCAGCGCCGAGGCGCCGGTCGTCGCGGTGTCCTCCACGACGACGCACCGCGCCGCCGGCCGGAAGTAGCCCTCCAGCAGCCGGCCGGCGGCGGCGCCGTGGCCCTTCGGCTCCTTGCGGCAGTAGAACGGATACAGCTCGACGCCCGCGGCCGCCGCCGCCAGCGCCGTCGCGGTGATTATCGGGTCCGCGCCCATCGTCAGGCCGGTTACGCCGAGCGGCCCGGGCGCCGCCAACAAGTCGCGCATCTCTTCGAAGAAAAGGACGCCCGTCAGGACCGCGCCCCGCGGGTGAATCGTAACGGCGCGGCCGTCGATATAATAATCGCTCTTCTTGCCGGAGGCCAGCGTAAAGTCGCCCTCCCGATAGGCCACCTCGCGGAGGAGCGCGAGCATCTCCGCGCGCGCGGCGCCGGCCTTAATATCGAACGGATTGCCCATAGCTACGCATAATCCTCGCCGCCGTCCGCCTCGAACGGCAGCGGCTCGGCCGCGGCCACCTCCCGCGGCGGCTTCTTCCCGAGGTGCTCATAGGCGCGCTTGGTCGCGACGCGGCCCCGCGGCGTCCGCCCCAGGAAGCCGACCTTGAGCAAGAACGGCTCGACGACGTCCACCAACGTGTCCACCTCTTCGTTCAACGTCGCCGCGAGGGCGTTCACGCCCACCGGCCCGCCGCCGTAGGTATCGATAATTACCGCCAACGCCCGCCGGTCGAGGGCGTCCAAGCCCTCGGCGTCTATCCCCAGAAGCTCCAACGCCGCCGCGGCGACCGCGGCGTCTATCGCCTCCCGCCCCTTCACCTGGGCAAAGTCCCGCACCCGCCTGAGCAGGCGGTTCGCGACGCGGGGCGTCCCGCGCGCGCGCCCGGCGACGGCGGCGACGCCGTCGGCGGCGACGGCGATGCCCAATATCCGCGCCGAGCGCGCGAGGATGCGCTCGAGGTCCGCGTTCGGGTAGAAGTCGAGGTGATGGAAGAGGCCGAAGCGGTCGCGGAGGGGCGTGGTCAAGAGGCCGGCACGCGTCGTCGCGCCGATGAGGGTGAAGTGTTTGAGCGCGAACTTCACCGTCCGCGCCTCCGGCCCTTTGTCCAGAATGAAATCCACCTTAAACTCCTCGAGGGCCGGGTATAAAAACTCTTCTATTACGCGGGGCAGGCGGTGAATCTCGTCGATGAAGAGGATGTCGCCCTCTTCCAGCGCGGTCAAAAGGCCCATTAGGTCGCCGGGGCGCTCGAGCGCCGGGCCGGACGTTCCGGTGATAACGGCGCCCAACTCGCCGGCGACGACGTGCGCGAGGGTGGTCTTCCCGAGACCGGGCGGGCCGTAGAGCAGGAGGTGGTCGAGGGCGTCGCCGCGCTCCCGGGCGGCGGCGACGGCGATCTTGAGGTTGTCCACCACCGCGGCCTGCCCCACGAACTCCGCGAAGCGGCGCGGCCGGAGCGGGATGCCGAAGGATTCGTCCTCCGGCGTCGCCTCCCGGGCGATAAGCTCGTTACGTTCCGTTTCGCTCACGAGCCGGGCCGGCGCCGCGCATAGACCAGCGCCAGCACCTCCTCCGCAGAGCTACAGCCGCGGCCGTCGTCGCCGAGACCGCCGAGCATCTCCTCGACCTCCGCGCGCTTGTAACCGAGCTGGGCCAAGACCGCGGCCGCCTCCGCCAGCGCCGCCGTCGCGTCGGCGGGCGCCGTGGCCGCGGCCGGGCCCCGGCAGAACGCCGCCGCCGCTACTTTATCCTTGAGCCGATGGATGATTTCTTCGGCGCGCTTGCGGCCCACGCCGGGAAGCAACGTCAGCGTCGCCGCGTCGCCCTCGATAATCGCCCGGGCGACGCGCGCGAACGGGAGGGTGAGGGCGCGCGCCGCGGCCTTGGGGCCGATGCCGGCGACCGAAATAAAATGCTCGAAGAACTCGCGCTCCACCTCGTTGGTGAAGCCCACCAACAACGGCGTTATGCGCGAAGGCGTCGCGATAAGATGATAGGAGATTACGAGCGCGACCTCGTCGCCCGGCGCGGCTCCCTCGAGCGCGGCGGCCACCGCCCCCGGCAACAGCACTTCGTAGCCGACGCCCGCGGCCTCGACGACCACCGCGTCCCGCGTCTTCCGCAGAACGGTCCCTCGGAGGCTATGTATCATTCGCCGTCGCCCCGGCGCGCCGCGACGAAATGGGCGCATAACGCCAGCGCCAACGCGTCGCCCTCGTGGGGCGTCGCCAGCGGCGTCTTGAGGTCCAAGACGCGCGTTACCATCCGCGCGAGCTGGTCCTTGGAAGCGCCGCCCGCGCCCACCACCGCCTGCTTGACCCGACGCGCGGCGAACTCCGTAACCGGGATGCCCGCCGCGGCGCACGCCTCCAGGATAACGCCGCGGGCGTGAGCCATCTGAATCGCCGTCCGCGGATGCGCCGCGTGCGCGAAGACCTGCTCCACCGCGACACTCGCCGGCTTGACCGAAGTCAGCACCTCAAGGGTGTAGTTACGCAACACCGCGAGCCGCTCCGCCAGCGGCAGCTTCGCCGCGGGCGCGACGGTGTCCGTATATAGGGGGTAATACTCCCGGCCGCGACTCTCGACACAACCGTAGCCGGTCCCGCTCAGGCCCGGGTCAATACCCAAGATCTTCATCGTCCCGCCGAAATAAACCTCATCTAAGCGAAACCCGCCGACGCGGCGGGGTCTCGGGCCGGCCTATTCGCCCTCGCACGTCTCGAACGGCTCGAAGGCCTCCACCTCCGAGCAGAAGATACGCTTACCGCACATCTCCGCGACCACCATATCGTCCGCCAGGACCGCGTGCACCGCCTCGCGGACCGCCGGCCGGTCCGCCGCCGGCAAGCGCTTCGCGATCGCCGCGACGAGGTCATCCTCGAAGGAGCCCAAGTCGATATCTAACTTCAACCTAATCCGCGCCATATTATCACCCCGGTTAATCTTCGGCGAGGCCGGCGAGCGTCGCCGATATTATATCAGAAAGCCGGCCGGTGGAGCCCACGTTTTCCAGCGCGCACGAGAAGAACGCGACGCGGCCCGCGCCGACGCCGCGTAGCGCGCCGTAGCTCAGGCCGTCGCCGCCGGTGAAGAATACTTCCGCGTCCGGCGGCGGCGTGAAGCCGTCGCCCCAATTGCCGATTATCGTCAGGTCGTTATCCAAGCTATACGCCGGGGCGGGGAGCGCCGCGGCCGCCGGCCCCGCTTCGACCGCGGCGACCTGGGTGTCGGCCTTATACGACGTTATCCCCAGCGTCTCGCGGCAGAACGCCGTCCGGCCCCGCGACGCGTCCGAGAGATAGTTCTGCGAGACCAACACGAGCCGGCCGCCGCCGTTGATATATGATGTCATCGCGCCCTCGTCGGCCGCGGAAATCACCCGCGGCCGGGCGTCGAGGCCGGTGAACCAGATTACGAACGGATAGGGCGCGAGCGCCGCGGCCGACGGTCCGTCGCGGCCGGCGCGAACGACGTAGAGCTCGAACGCGACGCCCATCCTTTTCAACGCCGCCCGATACCGGCCGTCCACGTCCACGCTATACTTATTGCCGTTGCTCGGGCCGTCGTCGTCGTCCACCAGCAGGACCTTCCGGCCGCGGAGGAAACGCGCATACCGCGGCTCGGCCTTGGGCGGCGTCAACACCAGCCGCCGGTAGACGTCCACGATTACCGCCGGCGGTTCCTTCTGGAGATACGCCCGAAAGGGCCCCGCGTCCGCGGCGACGTCGAGGAGGAACGTGGCCGCGCCCTTCGCCCGGCTCAGGCGCGCCGCCGTTATCCGGCCGGCCGGCGCCAGCGCAAGCCCTTCGGGCGCGGACGCCGCGACCGAGAGGGCCAAGACGCCCGCGGCGCCGCCGGCCTCGCACGTGAACGCCGCCGGCGCGTCGAGCGCGACGGTGAACTCGGTATAGACCTCGTAGACGTCGAACGAAGTCGAGAGGACCTTCGCGGCCTGCGCCCCGGCCGCCGTTAAGAGGAGCGCCGCGGCCAACCACGCCCGGCCGGTTCTCACTTCACGACCGCGATCTTGCCGGTGAACCTCTCGCCCGACGGCCCGTCCACGATGAACATATAGGTCCCGCCCGCGACCAGGTCGCCCCGCTCGTTACGGCCGTTCCACACAAGCGGCTCGCCCGAAAGCGTCGCGACCTCTCGGCCACCCATATCGTAGATGACCGCCGACGACCCCGCGGGCACGCCCACGAACGTCAGCTCGCCGGCCCCGGCGGAGAGGTCGAACGGGTTGGGCGACGCGTAGACCGCCGGGAGGTCCGCCGGCGCGCCGCCGCCCACGACCACGCTCACCGTCGAGCTCGAGCCGCCGCCGCCGGCCTCCTCCACCGCTAACTCGTATTCGCCCGCGGCGTCCGCCGGCACCCGCCAGATGACCATACCGTCCGTCTCGCCGCCGCCCTCGCCGATCTTCTTGCGGTGGCCGTCCCACCTAAGCCAGAGGTCCACCGGGTTGGTCGTGAAGTTGCGCCAGGTTATCCGGACCGCCTGGCCCGGCCTGAGCGCCGCGCCGTCCGCCGGGCTCGTCAGCGTGAGCTCGCCGACGGCACCGGCCGCCGCGGCCGCGGCCAGCAGCACCCCGAGCACAAGAACGTATCTGGCCATAACCTTCATAGCTCTCTCTCCCTCCCGCCGGCGCCCCTCTCAAGCCGGGCGCGGCCATAGCTCCGCTACGCTTAAATATAACATACCGCCGCCGCGGACGGCAAGCAAAAGCCGCCCGCTAAGCGGGCGGCTTTTAATAGGGGCGACCGGCCAGTCGCCCTTACCGAAACAACGCCTTTATCCGGCCCAAGCCCGCCGGCGCGGCAACCCGCCGGGCAACGTCGCCGGTTAATTCCGCCAGCCTAAAACAATATGCCGACGGTTACACGGTGGGTGGCGCCGAAGACGCCCATATCGGCGTAGGCGTAGTCCGCGCGGAGCGCGAGGTTCTGCGTGGCGGCGTATTTGACGCCCAGGCCGCCGGTGAGGCCGTCCTCGTCGTAGTAGGCCTTGTAGCCGGCGCGGCCCGCGAGCGTATCCCGAAACCAGTATTCCAGGCCGGCGTTGACGCGCGTCCGGCTGTCGCGATATTTGACGCCGTCGACGGCGACGGTTACCTTGTTGACGTCGCCGCCGAAGGGCAGGAGGTACGCCAGGCCCGCGCGGCCACCGAGCGGCAGCGGGTCGCCCTGCTCGATGAACGTCATCTTGCCGCCGACGTTGGCGACGGCGAGCCCCGCCGACAGACCCGGCAGCGGCGTCGTCGCGGTGAGGCCGAAGGAGCCGGCAAAGGTCGCCGCGGCCTCGTTCTCGATCTTGGACGAAACGTATTCGGCGGCGCCGCCGACGGCGAGGAAGGGCCACAGCTCGCGTGCGTAGCCGAGGCTGAGGGCCATATCGCTCGCGCCGAAGTCGCCGGTATAGTTCCCCTGCTCGTCCCGGCCCACCAAATCGCCCATGCTGACGCGGCCGGCGGCGAAGCCGAACGAGCCCCAGTTGAGGAAGGGATAGGAGACGCCGATGTATTCGTAACGGACGTCATCCAACCATTCGTTATGGGTAAAGGAAACGGCGCGGCGGTCGAACGCGGTCAGGCCCGCGGGGTTCCAGTAGAGGGCCTCGGGCCCCTCGGCCAGCGCCGCCTGGGCCTCGCCCATCCCCACCGCGCGGGCGCCCACGCCTACTTTCAGAAAGGCCGCGGTCGAAGAGCCCGGCTCCGCCGCCCGCGCGGCGCCGGCGGCCGTGATAACCGCCGCTAATACTATCATTGCCTTCTTCATAAAATTATCCTCCCGGCGGGGAAACGCCCGGCCCCGCCTTAGCCGAAGCCGCGCCATCCACGCCGTGCCGCCAAACTGACGAGCGACAGGAGCACCACTACGCCCACCGCGTTCTCGACGGCGAGCGCCAGTTGGGCCCAAAAAGTATTGGCCAAGAACGCCGCCGTCCCCGGGAACAAACCCTCGAAGCCTATTATAAAATAACTCCCGGGCGAAATCAAAGCCACCGCTACGAACGCCCGCCGGCCGGCGAACCGCACCGCGGCGAGGTCCAATAGAAAATATATTACCGCGAACCAAAACGCGACGTTCCACGTCGTCCAAACGAGCCGTAAT
>CAZJNB010000064.1:0-9340 GCA_964547385.1 uncultured bacterium | reverse complement strand
ACGCTCACCCACGTCGCGCCCGAGACCGCGTTCAACAGCGCGTTCAATATCGGCCAGTCCGCAATAGCGTCCGAGCCGTCGGCCATCGCCTCGGTCTCGCGGTAGGGCGACGCCACCGAGCCGCCGTCGAGGTGGTCCCGGCCTATTACGAACGGCGCCTTCGCCCGGCCGGACTTTACGAGCTCGTTCAGCGCGAGGCCCATCCGGGCCCGGTCGCCCAAGCCCAGCCAGCATATCCGCGCGGGCAGGCCCTGGAACGGGACCTTCTCCTGGGCAAGCCTGAGCCAACGCGCGAGCGACTCGTCCTCGGGGAAGAGGCGCAACGCCTCCTCGTCGCTCGCGGCGATGTCCGCCGGCTCGCCGGAGAGGGCGGCCCACCGGAACGGGCCTTTCCCCCGGCAGAACATCGGCCGGATGAACGCCGGGACGAAGCCCGGGAACGCGAACGCGTCCGCGACGCCGGCCTTCTTCGCCTGCGCCCGGATGTTGTTGCCGTAGTCGAACGTTACCGCGCCGGCCTTCTGCATCGCGAGCATCGCCTCCACGTGCCGCGCGACCGTCTCGTAGGCGCGTTTGGTATACTCCTCCGGGTCCTTCTCGCGTAGCGCGAACGCCGCCTCGAGCGTCATGCCCGCCGGGACGTAGCCGTGGAGCATATCGTGGGCGGAGGTCTGGTCGGTGAGGGCGTCGGGGACCTCGCCGCGGCGCGCGAGCTCCGGGTGGGTGTCGCCGGCGTTGGCGACTAAGCCTATCGACAACGGCTCGCCCTTCGCGAGCGCGTCGTCGCGCCACCGGAGCGCCTCGTCCAGGTCGGCGGTCATCCGGTCGCAGAAGCCCTGCTCCACGCGGCGTTTAACCCTCGCCGCGTCCACCTCCACGTCGATGATGACGCCGTCGTTCATCGTCGCCGCCAGCGGCTGGGCGCCGGACATCCCGCCCATCCCGGCGGTGAGGAGCCACTTGCCTTTCAGCGAGCTCGAGCCGAAGTGTTGCCGGGCGCATTCGGCGAAGGTCTCGTACGTCCCCTGCAGTATCCCCTGGGTCCCGATGTAGATCCAGGAGCCGGCGGTCATCTGGCCGTACATAATCAGACCCTTGCCCTCGAGCTCCCAGAACGTCTCCCAGTTGGCCCACGCCGGGACCAGAAGCGAGTTCGCGATGAGGACGCGCGGCGCCTCCGGCGTCGTCCGAAAGACGCCCACCGGCTTCCCCGACTGGACGAGCAGCGTCTCGTCGCCGTCGAGGCGACGGAGCGTCTCGACTATTTTATCGAACGCGGCCCAGCTGCGCGCGGCCTTGCCGGCGCCGCCGTAGACCACCAGCTCCGCCGGTATCTCGGCGACCTCGGCGTCGAGGTTGTTCATAAGCATCCGAAGCGCCGCCTCCTGCGGCCACCCCTTACAGCTCAGCTTCGTTCCCCGCGGCGCCCGGACCGCGCGCGCCTTGCTCTCTGTCGTCATAACGTTCCTCTCCTCGTCGGATTACAGTTACCCGAAATTATAAAAGGCGCGGGCCGCCGGCGCAATAGTTTATTTTCAGCGCGGCCAAATTAAAACCCGCCGTAAGGGCGGGTTTTTTGGGCGGCGGCGTCTCGGAAGTGTTAGTTGAGCGCCGCTTCGATCACGATCGCGTTCGTCGGGTAGGCGTTGGCCGCAGGCGCCGTCGGCTCGGCGACCCGGGCCATAAGTATAAAAGCGAAGCCGATAACCGCTAAAACGCCCACCAGCGAAACGATATTCTTCAGAACCATCTTCGGGACACCTCCTCCGTCACGCTCTTCGTCTATAAATACGGCGGCGCGCGCCGAAAAGTTGCCTAAAAAAACCCGGGCGTAAGCCCGGGCCGGCGGTCAGTAGACGAAAAGGCGGAGGAGAAGCAGTATGCCGAGGGCCGCGGTCAGAACGCCCACCGATATCTTGAGTTGTAGCGGCTTCAATACGCGGACCGTAAGCGCCGAGAAAGGGACCGCGGCCACCGCGCCCACGGTGAGAAAGGGCGTTAGGCTCCAGCCCACGTCGCCGCCGCCCGCGAGGAACATCAACGAACCGGCAACGCACGCGAACGTCTCGGCGAGCGTCGTAATCGCGATCGCGTTCGGGGCTTCGACGCCGAAGAGGAGCTGGCCGCCGGTGATGACCGGCCCGTAACCGCCGCCCGTCATACCTTTGTTGAAGCCGGCGAAAACGCCCAGCGTTAATATCTTGGGCCAAGAGAAGCGGATATGCCGGCCGAAGGACGCGAGGGTTACGACGCCGATGGCGAAGACGACGATGCCGATCCACGCCGCGAGCACGCGCTCCGAAAGGGACAGCGCTATTAAGACCGCGCCGACGGTCCCGATGACCGACGACGCGGCCAAGGCCGCGGTTATGCGAAAGGCCCGTCCGCCCGGGCGGAAGTCAACGTTGCCTACCTTATGGTGGGCTACCGCGGCGACGACGCCGTGGGCGAGTTGGGAGGCGAGCACCGCGGGCACGACCTCCAGGGGATGATGGCCTAGTATTATTAGTATCGGCGTGAGCGTTAGGCCGTAGCCCATACCCAGACTCGAGTCCACGTAGCCCGAAACGAACGATAGAAAAAGCAATACCACCGCGGCGCCGGCCGGCAATAGCCGCGTCGCGTCGAAGGGCCACCACCAACTCAACGCCGCGGCAACCGCCATCACCGCGAGCGCTAATATCATAGCCTGGTATTTCTTTTTGAACGTCACGCCGTCGCTTTAAGGTCAAGGTTACGAGCTGGTAACGTTTATTATATTTACGGGCCATAGTCAAGATATATTAATCCTACTTGAAATTACTTCCCGCGGGCGAAGTCCCGCGTCCGTAAGAGACCGACGTTACGCCGCGCAAAACGGCCATTAACCGGTGGCCTAAAGCCCCGGCGCCGCCGTCCCGGTACCGGCGCCACCGCCGCTAAAATTGCCTTACGCTTACTGCCGCCGCGGCCGCGGCCTCTTGGTACCGTATCGCCTTCTTCTCGTAAAGGCTCAATACCTGGAGCCGCTCAAATTCCCGCTCCGTTAAATACTTTTTTCTCTCCATGATGTAACATTATTATTTGGGAGCTACTTGTGCCATTATTATATGGGAACTACGGCCGGTTTTTTAAGTTTGATTTAAGGCGCGGTATATGATATAAGAAGAGCTAAATTCGCGCTCCCGGGCGAACGTCCGGTAACCCACACTTGCGTATTCTCGGCGCGAGCGAGCGTCTCCTAAAGCCGCGCCGTTTCTTCGTAGGAGGTATAATGACAAGCCGACGCCTCTTCACCTCGGAAAGCGTCACCGAAGGGCATCCCGACAAGGTCGCGGACCAGATCTCCGATGCGATCCTCGACCACGTCATCGCCCAGGATAAATTCGGCCGCGTCGCCTGCGAGACCACCGTCAATACGGGCCTCGCCCTCGTCTGCGGCGAAATCACCACCGATTGTTATGTAGACATTCCCAAGATCGTCCGGAATACGATCAAAGAAATCGGCTACACCAACGCCGACTTCGGCTTCGATTACTTGACGTGCGCCGTTCTGACCTCCATAGACGAGCAATCGCCCGACATCGCCATCGGCGTCCTCCCTACCGAGTCCCGCGAGCAGGGCGCGGGCGACCAGGGGATGATGTTCGGCTTCGCCGTAGACGAGACGCCGGAGCTGATGCCGATGCCCATCGCCTTCGCGCATAAGCTCGTCCGGCGGTTGGCCGCGGTGCGCGGCGACGGCACCCTTCCCTGGCTCCGCCCCGACGGCAAGTCGCAGGTTACCGTCGAATACGCGGACGGGAAACCCGCGCGGGTGGACGCCGTGGTCGTCGCCTGCCAGCACAATCCCGACGTTTCCCACGAGGAGATAGAGAAAAATATAATCGAACACGTCATAAAAGTCGTAATGCCCACAGCGATGTTGGACGACAAAACCGCGTATTACGTGAACCCTACGGGCCGCTTCGTCTTGGGAGGGCCGCAGGCCGACGCGGGTTTAACGGGCCGCAAGATCATCGTGGATACCTACGGCGGCATGGGCCGCCACGGCGGCGGCTGCTTCTCCGGCAAGGACCCCTCCAAGGTCGACCGCTCCGCGGCGTATATGATGCGCCATATCGCGAAGAACGTCGTTGCCGCCGGCCTCGCGAGCCGGTGCGAAATCCAGGTCGCCTACGCCATCGGCGTCGCCCACCCCGTTTCGATAACCGTCGATACCTTTGGAACGGGGAAGGTCGACGAGGCGAAAATCGCGGACATCATCCGAGACCACTTCGACCTCCGGCCGGCCGCCATCATCGAATACCTCGAGCTCCGCCGGCCCATCTTTAAAAAGACCGCGGCCTATGGCCACTTCGGCCGGGAAGACGCCGACTTCACCTGGGAGAAAACCCACCGCGCGGACGAACTCCGCGGCGCCGCCGGCCTATAGGCCCGCCAAAGGAAACGATATGCCGAGTGATATTAAAGACGCGCAGTTGGCGCCGGAAGGTAAAAACAAAATCGAATGGGCCGACCGCCATATGCCGGTCCTCGCCATCATCCGCGAGCGCTTTACTCGTGAACAGCCGCTGAAAGACCAACGTATCAGCGCCTGTCTCCACGTTACCACCGAGACGGCGAACCTGATGCGGACGCTCCAGGCGGGCGGCGCCGACGTCGCCCTCTGCGCCTCGAACCCGCTATCGACGTCGGACGAGGTCGCGGCCTCCCTCGCCGCCGACTTCGGCATCGCCGTCTTCGCGGTCCACGGCGCCGGCCGCGACCAATACTACCGCCATATCGAAGCGGCCCTCGAGCTCGCGCCGACGATGACGATGGACGACGGCGCGGACTTGGTAACGACGGTCCATACCGCCAAGCGCGAACTGCTCGACGGCATCCGCGGCGGTACCGAGGAAACTACCACCGGCGTAATCCGCCTCCGCGCGATGGCCGCCAAAGGCGACCTCGTCTATCCCATCATCGCGGTCAACGACGCCCAGACGAAACACCTCTTCGACAACCGCTACGGGACGGGCCAATCCACCGTGGACGGCATCCTCCGCGCCACCAACATATTGTTCGCCGGCTCGACGGTCGTCATCGCGGGTTACGGCTGGTGCGGCCGGGGCTTCGCCGCCCGGGCCCACGGCATGGGCGCTCACGTAATCGTTACCGAGGTGGACGCGGTGCGCTCGCTCGAGGCGCGGATGGACGGCTACCGGGTGATGCCGATGGCCGCGGCCGCGCCCCTCGGCGACCTCTTCGTTACGCTGACGGGCGACATTCACGTCATCCGCCAAGAGCACTTCGCCGCGATGAAAGACGGCGCCATCGTCGCCAACGCCGGGCACTTCAACGTCGAAGTCGACCTGGACGCGCTCGCGGCGATGGCGAGCCGACGCCGCGTCGTCCGCCCGGTCGTAGAAGAGTTCGAGATGGCCGACGGCCGGAAGATTTGCGTTTTGGCCGAAGGCCGGTTGGTCAACCTCGCCGCGGCCGAGGGCCATCCCGCCGCGGTAATGGATATGTCGTTCGCCAACCAGGCGCTCGCCGCGGCGTATCTGAGCGCGCACGCCGGCGGCCTCGGCCGAGAAGTCCACGCCGTCCCGCCCGAAATCGATAACGAGGTTGCCCGGTTGAAGTTACAGGCGCTGGGGACCGAAATAGACGCCCTCAGCGACGAACAAATAGAATACCTCGCCTCTTGGCGAACAGGCACTTAGGGAACCCGACGGACGTCTCCTACGGCGGGTATTGACTACCCGCCTTTATTATATATAATCGTAGGCGGGAGTCGCCGATGACCCGCACAGACTTATTAGCGCCGCCCCAACGCGCCGGCGCCGGCCGCCACTTTGAAATAATTAAGAGGATACGCGCCGTCCGGGCGACGGTCGCGTTCGTGGCCGAAGTCGACGGCGTTCTATCCTCGCTCGCGCGCGAGGAGGCCGACCGGGCGACGCGCACGTGGCTCGCGGCCCGCCGGCGGGACGGCGTGGGGCGCGGCGAGCTCGCCGACCTCACCCTCAGCTATTACGACAAAGCGCGCCGGCGCTATCGTCCTACCTTCGAGCTCGACTATCGGCTGGGGGGCGCCGCGCGGACGTGTAGTTACCGCGGCGGCCAAACCTTCTTACGTTGGCTTAGAAGACGACGGCCCGCGCACGTTCGCTCCTTTCGGGTGTCGTTCGCCGGGCCTTCGACGCGGCTCGTAGTGTTGCTGCGGCCCGGGCGAATAGCGGAACGCTCGTACCTCTGGGCCGTCGGGAACGACGGGCCGCGCATCGAACGACTCGTCGCCGCGTTGGACGCCGCGGTCAAACGGGCGAGTGGCCGCCGCCGCTGGACCCGCTCGTGGCATTTCAATTACGTCCTGGCGACCGTGGCTTCGTTGCCGTTCGCGGTGGGGCTCGCGTTCCGGCTCCGCCACATAGCGCGGGCCTCGGCGCTTACGGCCTCTATCGGCGCCGACGTCACCCTCGCACTCGGCCTCGTCTTCCTCTACCGCGTAGCGTGGCCGCCCATTATCTGCTACTTCGACGGCGCCGGCGCGCGACGCCTGAGGGCCGCGTTGAAGATTTTATATGTAACCGTTTTCGCCCTCTTCGCCGCCACCGGCGGTTGGGCCATCCTCACTACATTATTCCGCATCCGTTGGTGAAATCAGTCATAAGAGAACGGCGACGGCTCCCGACGCGGTTCGCGCGCGTCGCGGCCCGCCCCTTCCTGCTCGGCGCCCGGGGCGTCGCGGCCGCCGGCCGCTACTTGTGGACCCGCCCCCGCCGCGTAAAATTGAAGGGCGCCGCCGCCGCGGCCGCCGCCCTCGTCCTCGTGCTCACGCCCTTCGAGCGCGGCGACGCCGGCGTCGTTCTCCTCCCCACCGACGGCACCGAAATAACTCTCCCCGAACCCTTCCTCGCAGGGAAATTATACAAATTGACGGTCAGCGGCACGTACGTCGGCGCGGGCGACGGCCGCCGTTACGACGCCGAATATATCACCGAAAGTGACCCCTTCGATACCCGCCGCTCGTCCGTCGTCATAGACGACCGCTTAGTTACAGCCGACCGCGGCGACGAGGCCAACCACCGCTATACTTATTATGTAGCGGGGCGCGGCCGGCCCGCCCGCCTGCGCCTATTGGATTGGCTGGTAACGGACGGGCCCGAAGGCGGTTACTTCGACAATAAGGGCTTTTTGGAGGTCTCGCTCAGCGAAGCCGACTTCCGCTTCACCGCCGACGACGACCCGGCGCGCCAGGCCTACGCCACCGTCTTCCGTTACACGTTGGACCCGCCGCCGCGCGCGGGCGACGTCGTGCGGCTGGAGGTCTTCGCCCGGAGGACCGGCGGCCGGCAAAAGGTATTCGAGGCCGATTCCCAAAGCTACCTCGACCCCGCGGGCGGCTTCCCGCCGCGGCTCGGCAAGGAGCCGCGGAACACCTTCACCTGGTACGGCGTCGCCAACGTCGGACCCCTTACCTACCGAGCTGTCCCGCCGGGCCTCTACGACGTGAGCCTCTCGGTCGTCGCGGGCGACGACGTCTTCTACGCGTTCCCGCCGGACGTGGACGCCCGGTACCTCACCGTCGCGGTCCTCCCCCACTCATCGGACCCGCGGTATAACCCCCAGCCGGTAATCCCGACGGACGCTCGCGGCCGCCGCGCGTTCCCCTACTACAGCCCCCGCGCCCGCCACCCGATCCTCGGGCCTATCGCCGGCATCGAGAATATATACGTCGCCGGCCGGACATTCGCCGAGCCGACCTTCCTCTACTACGCCCCGCCCCGGGAACAGGGCCCGCCCGTAACCTCCGCGGCGGTTTTCTATCTCAAACGTTTGTTAAACCTGGCCCTCGCGACCGCCGCCGAGTGCGACCCGAGCTACGCCTACGAACCTATGAGGAATATTTCGGGCGTCTATGACGACGAACTTGTCGCGAAGTTAGTCGAGCTTCGCCGACGCCTACCATACGACACCGCCGCGGAAGAGAAACTCCTCGACGAAGTGGACAACCTCCCGCCGGCCCGCGGCTACGCCGCTACGCCCGAAGACGTAGGCCGCATCGTCGGGCCGGCCACCGTCGAACAGCTGATGAACCTCACCTTCCAAATCGACGGCTTCCCGGGCCGCCTGCCCCTCCGCGAATTCGACAACTTCCAGGCCTACGACGCCGAAGACCCCTACCACAGCCTTTACCACACGTTCTGGGAAGTAGGGCGGCGCGTCAACCGGGAGGGGCGGCGTTTCGGCCCGCCGCCGGCGTCCTCAAAGCCGGTCGCCGGAAAGAAATACGACGTCGCGGACGCCGACTTCGTGGCCCTCCTTATGGCGATCTCGTATCAGGAATGCGGCTTCGTCCACACCCTCGCGGACGGCATCTGTTACCGGGTGGGGCGCGGCCGCGGCTCGGCGACGGGTTATATGCAGTGCACCGCCGACCTCATCAAGGGGACCAACTACAAGATAACGTTCCCCACCGCCGACGGCCTCGTCGCCACCCGCCTAAGCCGCCTGCCGTTCAACTCCCGTTACGCGGTGCGCAACGTCGCCCGCTTCAACATCGAGATCGGCGCCCAGTTCCTGCGCGAAGTTATCGACCAAGCCTACGCGCGGTCATTCGGCGAACGGTTTGCCCGCGAGACCGCCGGCGACGGCGTGCTGTCCTGGGCGAGCGACGCGGGCGCGGTCAACCGCGTCAAACTCGCCGGCGCGATGTATAACGCCGGCCCGGGTACCGTCCGCGTAATCTTGACGGAAGTCTACGACGAGCCGGAAACGCCGCGCCGCAACGAAGGCCTCGACTTCTTCCTCGACGACTGCGGCGGCGACCTGACGCCGTTCCTAAAGCGTTTTCGCGAAGACCTCTACGAATACGCCCGCGCCCGCAAGACGTTTCCCATTCAGAAAAAGGGCGCCGCCGGGACCGCGCGCCTCCAGAGACTCCTCCGCTGGCTCGGGCCTTTCTGGCATAAGAAATACGCGGGTATCAGCTGGGAAAAAGCGGCGCTTATAAAGCTCGACCGCGAAGTTATCCCCTACGTCGAAGGCGTCGGGACGAACTTCCTGCTTTTCCGGGAAAACGACGCCTACTACTTCAAAACGCGGAACTTCTCGGGGCTCTGGCAACGGCCCAAGAAAATCTCCTCGTTGGCGGATGTCATAAGGCCCCGCCGCGGCCTCCGCCGCCGGCCGCGCTAACGGCCCGAAAAAAGGCGGCCGCCAAGCCGCTTACCTCGCGCCGCCGCGGCCGCCCCGTCGACCGTTACTCGGACGGCCCCGAGAGGGCGCCGGCCGCCGCCGGCTCCAACGAATATCGCTCGCCCTTTCGGAAGTTGAGGACCTCGTCGAGCGTTATCTCGGTGTCCGTCTT
>CAZJNB010000063.1:0-9462 GCA_964547385.1 uncultured bacterium | reverse complement strand
AAAGTAGGGAACGACCTCCTTGGACACCGCGCCCTCCGCGGGCCACATCCCGGCGGGACGCCGGCCGAATTTCTCACGGAACATCTGCGCCGCGCGCGCCACCTGCTCGCGGGCGTCGTCGGGCCGGGCGAAGCGGCGCGGCCGCCGCGCGTTCGGGTGGTCGACGTAGGCGAGGTCGGTATCGTGAAGGAGCGGCAGTATCGGGTGGTAGAACGGCGTCGTCGCGAGTTCGAGCTGGCCCTGATGATAGAGGCGCCGGTAGAGCGGGACGACGGCGCGCATTATCTCGAGCTGGGCGGCGATGACCGCGGCCACATCCTCCGGGTTATAGCCGCGGCTTTTCGCGAAGAGCGGCGCCAGGTCCACGACGGCGCCGGTCTCGAGCCGGCGCGGGCCCTCCCGAAATATCTCACCGGTCCAGGCAAGGTTGAACAGCGCCACCGCGTCGGTTACTTCGGGCGCGGCGAAAGCCTCGCCGCGGCGGGACTTCTCGTATAACTCCCGGTAGCGCGGATGGTCTGCGATAGCGTTCTCGAAGGACACGTCGAACGAAGCGGCGACGAGGGTATCACGCTCGGCGGCGGCGAGCCGCCGGGGCTCGCGGAGGGAGAGGGACATCAGGCGGTCGCGGGCGCCGTCGAGAAGGTAGGCGTCGAACTGCTCGAGTAGTGCCGGCGTGAGGTTGAACGTGAGGTGGACGGCCGGGTGGCGGGCGACGAGGTAGGCCATTTGGTAATAATCTCGAGCGGCGTGAAGCCGGACCCAGGGGAGAGCCAGCTCACCGGCGGCCGCCGCGGCGTCGCGGTAGGGCGGTTGGTGGTGGTGCCACAGGAACGCTACGTAGGGTTTTCCCATAAAGCCGGCGCGGGCCGTTGGCCGAAGGCCGCGGGCAGGCAACGTTAAGGCTTGACGGCGGCGTTCCCTTTACATAGAATAGACCCCGGAGGGCCAACCCGAGCACGGAGGACAGCGACGAGATGAAGATAATGGTAACGACCGCCGGGAGCGTTCCGGCGAAGCGGAAAGCGGATTACCTGGTAGATATCGCGGCGCGGGCGAACGCCGAGCTCATCGTGCTCCACGTTGTCGACAGCCAGGACGAATACGAGGACGGCCAGCAAGCGCTCGCGATATATCAGCGCCGCGGTACCACCCCCCTCATCCGGCCCATCCTCCGTATCGGCCGGCTCACCGATACCATCGCGAAGACCGCGCAAGAAGAGGGCGCCGATATAATCATCCTCGGGCTGGACGAACGGGGCAACATCTCCAGCGCCATCTCGCGCGAGGTTATCGCGAAGACGGACATCCCGGTATTGCTCGTCCCCAACCTCGACTGAGCCGGCGGCAAATCCCCCTATATTCCGAAAGCAGGCGCGATGCCTGCTTTTTCTTCGCCACGAGATACGGCCTATCCCTTTAGCGGAAGACCTTGATGTAAGCTTTATCCTTCAGCTCCCGCAAATATCTCTCCTGTTCTTGCCCCAACTTCTTCGCCCGGAGGAGACGTTTAATCTGGTCGCGGGCCTCCTCGTAGGATACGTCGCGGCCTTCCTTCCTTTCGTCTAAGCCGATGATAAAGAAGCCCTCGGGCCGTTCGATAATAGGCGTAACGCCGCCGGGCGAGAGCGCGGCGACCGCGGCCGCGACTTTCGGCATCTTCTCCTGGAGATCCGTCATATTTACGTCGCCAATAGCACCGCCCAGGGCCGCGATGTCTTTGTTATCGTTATAGTCCCAAGCGACTTTGGGGAAGGGTTCGCCCCCGGCCAGCGCCGCGGCCGCGGCCTCGGCTCGCCGGCGCGCGCGGGCGACATCCTCCGCGGTAAGCGCCAGCGGTAAATGGATATAGTCCACTCGGCGGGCGTCGTCCTCAACCGCTACCAGGCGGACGAGCCACAGGCCGTCGGACCCGGCGGTAACTTCCGAGAACTCGCCGGGGCTTAGGCCCGCGGCCGCGCGGGCGAGACCGGGGACCGCTTCGCCCGGCTTGAAGGTGAAGGAGGCGCCGAAGTCGCCGCCCGCGGCGGCGGCGAGCCTCTCGGCCCGGGCGGCGAAGTCGCCGTCGGCGCGCGCCGCGGCGCGCAGTTCCTCGAGCTGGGCGCGGGCGGCGGCCGCGGCCGCCGGTGAAGGCTCTTTCGCAACAGCGATCTCGCGGAGCGTAACGACGGCCGGGACCGAGAGCTCGACGCGGTGACTCTCGTAATAGGAACGCAACTCGGCCTCATCCAAAGAGATGCGAGGCGCGAGGACGGCCTCGGTAAAGCGCGTTATTTTCAATTGGTCACGGACGTTTTTACGCAACTGGGCGACAAGGTCTTTCTCGGTCATACCGTAACGCGCTAACGTAGCTTCGTAGCCGCCCGCTTCCGCGGCGCTTTTGCGGATACGCGCCAAATCGTCTTGCACGTAAGGTTCGATATCCGTTTTGGTAACGACGATATCGCGGCTGTCGGCGTCTTGGATAAGCAGACGGGCGTCTATCATCGAAGAGAGCACGTCGCCGGTAAAGGCGGAGAGGTCGCGTACCGACGAAGCCGCAGGCCCGAGTTGGTAAAGCCGGACGGAGACCTCTTCGCCGAGCTCGCTCGCGAGGATAACGTCGTCGTTGACTACGGCAACGATACCGTCAAGGGGCTTACGCTCGGCGCGGGCGCCGGCGGCGCCTATGAGCGCCGCGGCGACGCCGAGGACGAAAGCCGGCCCGAAGGCACGATATTTCCTCATAGACTCGCGATTACTTTTTCGTCTATGGATATCTTCGCCCCGGCCTTGAGCCCCGCGAGCCACTCGCGGTAGGCCGCGGCCTCCTTTTCGGTACGGAGGCGGTCTTCGATATCGCTCCGGACCTCCGCCAGCGGCCTGAGCCCCGCGCCGCGCACCTGTAGGACTTTGACGACCTCGAAGCCGTAAGGGGTTTCGATAACGCCGCTGGTTTCGCCCGGCGCCAGGCTCGCTACCGCCTTGGCTACCGCCGCCGGGAGGGCGTCGAGCTTCGTATAGCCGACGTCGCCACCTATATGGCGGTCGGGCGACATCGAAAGTTCACGAGCGACTTCCTCGAACGCGCTCCCGTATTGGAGTTTAGCGAGGGCTTCCTCGGCCCGGGCGCGGTCGGCGGTAACGATCTGGAGTATATGATACTCCACCGGGCGCTCGAAGTCGGCGCGGCGGGAATCGTAGTAGGCGACAACGTCGTCGTAACTCACCGAGACCTTCGCGACCACCGCCTTCTCGATTGCGGCCTCGACCGTAAGGTCGTCGCGGATGACCTCGCGGAAGGCCTTAACGCTGAGGCCCTGCGTCTTCAAATAGGACTCGAAATTCCGCGGGTTATAATCCGCCTCGACCAGGGCCTGGCGGGCCGCCACTTCGGCATCGTCCACGCGCACGCCGTTATCGGCGGCCCACGCCAATATCAACTCGCGCTCGACAAGTTGGTCCACGACGCGCCGCGCGGCCGCCGGCGAGGCCTTAGCGTCGTCGGGCCTCCCTTGGGGGTAAAGGCCGCGATAGACATCGGCAACGGTTATCTCCCGCTCGCCGACGGTCGCGGCCACCCGGGCCGCCGGCGTCTCTTCCAGCGCCTTACGGCAACCAACGGCGGCCGCCAGCACCAACGCCGCGGCCGCCGCTCGCGCAAATGTCGCCCACGTCATTATAGCTTTTGGACTTTCTTAAAGGCCATCTTCAGGCCACTCTCGTCAATCTCGATCTTATGTTTGGCGCGTAACGACTTGAACCAGGCCTGGCACATACGGTCGACTTCCGGGCTCGCGACCTTCTCTTTATATGCCTCGTCCTTCGCCCGGTCGTAATATTCCTTTTCATCAAGCGTATGCTGCACGAAGGGGGAATATTCCAAGTATTTGAAGAAGGCGGTCCGGCCGTCCTTCAACTTGAACAGCTCGCCGAGGGCGCCCGCTTGGAGTTTAAAGACGCGCGGCCGGAGCTCCGCCGCTATCGGCGGTTCGCCGCCTTCCGGTCCCGCCGGCGTCCCGGCGGCGGGGGGTTCTTTGTTTATTGTTACCATATCCGCGAGCGGCGTCTTGCCCGGGGGCGGCGGCCCGCCCTTTTCTTCCGCCGGCGGGTGGGCGGTAAAGTATTCGTTGACCACCGCCATCATATCAGCGCCGCCTTTCACCTTCTCGTATAACTCCCGGGCCGCGGCGGCGTCCGGGAGAGCGACTACGAAGACGCTCGCGCGCTCGAGCTCTTGGTATTGGGCCTTATTCCTCTCGAAGTAATCTTTTACGTTTTCCTCCGTCACGTCGGGAACGGTGGGGAGAAAAACCTTCTGGTAGAGGGTATCGACCAGTTTGCCGGCGCGATAGCGATTGACGTCCCGTATGAAGTCCTCGTCCTTGGCCACGCCCGAACGGCTCGCGTCCCATTCCAGGAGGGCCTCGTCTTGGAATACTTTCAGTCGGCGGGCCATCGCTCTCTCGAACTCTTCCCGGTTCTCCTTCTTATAGGTGTCCATACGCTTCTCGTTCACGCGGAGCTCGATGAAGGCGCCTTCGAACCACGTATCGAAGTAGACGGGAACGCCGCCGACGGTCGAGATGACCGCGAGCGGGTCCTTCCGATTATATTTCGCCTTGGCGTCTTCCGTCTTACCCTTGATAAACGCGTCGTACATCTCCTGGTCAACCTTGATGTCCGCCTCTTTCCGCAACTTCGTAAGTAGCTTCCGTAAAGCTACTTCTCCTTTATATTTTTTGATGGCGTCGCGTATCTTGTCCTTCACCTGGGCGTACTCTTCCTTCTGCCCCGGGACCTTTTTATCCACGCGGAAGATAAACCAGGTTTCGCCGTCTTCCCCGGCGATTACCGGCGTGAACTTCCCGACCTCGGCCTCGTAGATGGCGCGGCTCACGTTATCGCCCGTATAATACACATCTTCCGGGATCTCGCCGCCGCGGTCCTTGTTCTGTTCGGAGTCGCTATATTTCACGACGACCTCGTTCCACGGCTGTCCCGCGCTGAGCTCCGCATAGGCCTTCTCTACTTTCCCCTTATCGCGGCACATTATCATCGAAGCCCGGCGCCATTCTTTGTTCTTGTTGAAGTAATCCAATATCTCGGCCTCGGTAACTTTAACGGCGTCCATCACCTTCCGCCGCGTGTTTTCCCGGAGTTTGTTGGAACGGTAATTATCTACGTCTTTGACGAACGCTTTTTCCTTGCCGTAACCCAACGCGTCCGCCTCGAGTTCTAAAACGCGGCTGGTTATAATATCGTCCAGGAAATCCTTGGCGTCGTCGTACGTGTTAATAACCGGCTTGTCCTGCGGCGGCGCCATCTCCACGGCGCGCTTGTAATGATAGACGAAGTCGCCTACGCTGATAATGTTCTTGCCGTCAATAGTCGTTATCGGCTGCTTCTCGTCGTAACCGCAACCGCCGCACCCGGCCCCGGCCAATAGCAGGCCGGCCGCCGTGGCCGCGACTGCGACACCCCTAATTATCCTTCTCATTATTTCCATCCTCCGTAAGAAATCCGGTGGCCGTTCTATAATCGGCCGCCCCCGCCAGGGGCGCCCGTTAGCTTCGGGGCCGACGGGGCTCGAACCCGCAACTTCCGGCGTGACAGGCCGGTGCTCTAGCCAAGTTGAACTACAGCCCCAGAACGCCCCCTTTATAACATAAAGAGCGGCTATTATCAAGGGAGCCTGCGGGCCGGCCCGCCCTCAGGAAAGCTCCTCCACCGCCGCGGCCACCCACGGGTCGTGCTGGCGCCAATACTTGTAGGCCGCGTTATCGCCCTCCCCCTCCCGGATAACTTCGCGTCGGAGCAACCTCATTACCTTCTCGCGTTCCTTCTCGATGGCCGCCATATAGAAGTCGCGGCCGTTGTTGGGGAGCGTCGCCGCGTATTCCTCGGGATAGAAGTCAAAGCCGCGGCCGTCGACCCAGGCTTCGAACTCCTCGAACGCGGCCGGGTCCGCCTGGAAGTCGTCCCACGCCGTCGGGCCGTGGGCGTCGTGATACTCCTCCGCGTATATCCGAAAATAACCGTCCGCGAAGAGTTTCGCGACGACGAGCGGGACCTTCTCGTCTTCCAAGGCGATATCCGGCGCGATACCTTCGCCGTCAATGAGCGTGCCCTTGGGCGTATAGTAATACGCAATCGTTATCTTGAGCCCCGGGCCCGGCTCGGCGTCGGCCGACGACGACAACGGTATCAACGTCTGCACCGATGCCTTCCCGTAGGTCTTTTGCCCCATCACCGTCGCCCGGCCGTAATCTTTAAGAGCGCCGGTGAAGACCTCCGCGGCAGAGGCCGAGGTATTGTCGACGAGGAGCACGAGCGGCATCTTCGTCCACTTCGGCTCCGCCGCGGCGAAATATTTGCGTTCCTCCCATCGCCGCGAACGCCCCTCGGTCGAGACGACGAGGGCGTCCTCTTTCAAGAATAGGCTCGCGAGGGCCACCGCCTCGTCCAGCGCGCCGCCGGGGTTGCCGCGTAAGTCGATTATCAGCTTTTTCATCCCCGCGGCCTTCATCTTCTCCAACGCCGCTTCTACGTCCTTCGACGTACTCCGTTCCTGGTCGCGGGAGAAGGTACTCACCCGGATATAGGCCACCTCGTCGGCGGCCATAAAATAATAGGGCACCGAATCAATATGTATGAGTTCGCGCGTTATCTTGAAGTCTATCTTCTCGGGATAGCCCTCCCGGACGACGGCGACTTCGATGTCCGTTCCGGGTTCGCCCCGCATCTTCAAAACGGCTTCCCTCGTCGTTATACCTTTCGTTTCTTCGCCCGCGATCTCCACGATTTTATCCCGGGCGTGCAGGCCGACCCTCTCCGCGGGCGTGCCCTCGAGCACGTTCATCACCGTCAGCGTATGGTCCTCGGGCGTAACCGCTATCTCTATACCCAGGCCGCCGAAGGCCCCCTCGGTGTCGTTCAAGATCAGGCGGAATTCATCCGCCTCCATAAATATGGTGTGTTCGTCCAGCTGGGCCAACAGCCCGCGGATGGCGCCGTGAATCAACTCCTCGGCGTCCACCTCCTTGACGTAGTTCAGCCGGACGTAGTTCGCTACGGTGTCGAAGAGCTTGATCTCGCGGACGAAGTCGCGGGCGCTATCGCCGGCCCACGCCGCGGAAAAGACCACGCTGGAGGCTACGAACGCCGTAACCAAGAAAATGATATAAGCCCTTTTGAGAATACGCGCTCTCATCGCCTTACTCCGTGTCCCGCCAGGGGGCGACGCCCCCGGCCGCTATGGCGTCGAGGTCGAGCTCGCCGCGGACGACAGCCGCGACGACCGCCGGATAGAGTTCGTGTTCCACCGCTAACACCCGCGCCGATAGCGATTCGACGGTATCGTCGGCCAAAACCGGGACCTCCCGTCGCGCCACTACCGCGCCGTGGTCGTATTCTTCATCCACCAAATGCACCGTCACACCCGTTACCCGGTCGCCGGCCGCCAAGACCGACTCATGAACGGCGCGGCCGTATTTCCCCGGGCCGCCGTGGGGCCCGGGTAAAAGCGCCGGGTGAACGTTGAGAACGCGGTTGGGAAACGCCGCTAAAAACGCCGGCCCGCGCCTTTTCATATACCCGGCGAAGAGGACGAGCTCCACGCCGTGCTCCCGCAAGGCCCGGACGAACGCCGCGTCGAGTTCACCGTCGTCCGGGTATTTTTTATTCGAGAGATGATAGGCGGCGACGCCGCGACGCCGCGCCCGCGCCAACGCGCCGGCGCCGGAGTTATTGGAGATTACCGCCGCCACCGTGCCGGCGATGCGGCCGCCCTCGCACGCGTCCATTATCGCCTGCAGGTTGGTCCCGCCGCCCGAGGCGAGAACGCCCAGGACCCGCGGCGGCCGCCGCTCCCCTACTTTCGCAACCATTTCGTCGGGTTGACCGCAACGCCGTCGCGGCGGATCTCAAAATGGAGCGTAGGCCGGGCGACGTAGCCCGTGTCGCCGACCGTGGCGATAGGCTCTCCTTCGGCCACGCGGTCACCGACGCGCGCCCCGAATTGCCCCAGGTGCGCATACAACGACGTATAGCCGCCGCCGTGGTCCACGATAACCAACTTGCCGTAACCGCGGAACCAATCGGCGAAGACGACCTTACCCTTCATCACCGTCTTCACCTCCGAACCCAGCGGCGCGCTGAAGTCGATTCCTTCGTTCTTCGTAACGGTGCCGTAACGGTCGTCCTCGATAAGGCCGAAGTTGCGGATGACGGCGCCGCGCGTCGGCGCGATAACCTTGCCGTGGCGCGCGAGCAGGTCCGGGCCTTTGTGTCTCCCGGGCCGCGGCGCCGGCCGGCCGCCGCCGCTCCGCGAACGCACCAGCGCCTCCAAAGCCGCCTTCTCTTTTTTAAGCGCTCGTAGCCGTTTCTGCAATACGTCCCGGCGCGAGCGCGCCGCCGCCAATATCCCCTTCTTCTGTTCCCGCCGCCGCCGCGCCAGCGTAAGTTCTTTCAAATTCAATTCTTCCAATGATTTTACATAGGCGAGTTCCCGCGCGAGGGCGTCCCGCTGGCTCTTTATCTCGTCTCGTTTCCGCGCCACCGCGCGCGCCAACCGTCGGTCCTCACGCGCGAGCGCCATCGTAAAACGCACCCGCCGCACGAGCTCCTCCATCTCGACGGCGCTAACGAGAAACTTAACCATCGGGTAGCGGCCCCACTTATAGACCATCCGGAGGTGCCCGGCCAGCTGGCGCTGATACGCGGCGAGCTCCCCCTGCGCCTCCGCCAAGTCAGCCTCCGTCGCCGCCATCCGCCCGGACGTCTCTACGATTTCCCCGGAGAGCTCCCGCAACGTTTTGTCTATCCCCTCCAAGTGCTGGTCCAGACCCTGGATGTCCTCTACGGAGGTGCTCACCTCCGCCTCGGCCTTCCTCAAATCCTCCTGGTGCCGCCGAATACTCTCCCGCAACTTCTCTAGCTTCGCCCGGTCGGCGCCGAGCGCAACGACGAACGATACCGCCACGACGCACGCCAGTAACCGGGCCACCCGGCCGCCGGGCGCCGCCGGCGCTCTTAAACGCCGCCTCCGTTCCGACAAACACAGTAGCATTTTCGTTTAGCCGTAAAAGTCTAAGGGCGCCACGTTAAGAAGAATCGACCGCGCCATCCCGGGCCGCGCGCACCGCTCGAGCGACGAACGGCCGGAATATCGCCTCCGCCGGCCGTAGAACCTCGTACCCGAGAGCGACCGGCAAGTCCCAATCGTCCGCCCACCCCAACCAATCCCCCAGGTTCGGCGCCGCCAAATCGACGACGAGACCCGTATCGCCGCTGCTCCGCCGGACCTCTTTCGCCAACCCGGCCGAGGGGGGAAACTCCCCCGCGCCCACGACCGCGAGCACCCCCGCCGATAACCGGCCCCGCCAAAACGCCGTGAGCTGTGCCCACGCCGGCGGCGGCCGCGCCGTTACGACGAGCGCGTTCGCCAACGCGACCTCGCCGACGGCCGCCGGCGCCAACGGC
>CAZJNB010000062.1:0-9468 GCA_964547385.1 uncultured bacterium | reverse complement strand
CGCGTCGCAGGGCGGCGACCTCCTCCGGCGGGACTATCCCCTGGGCCTCCCGGCCGCGGACGTTTATGTATATCCCGGCGAGGCCGAGCGCGTAGGCGCGGGTCCGGCTCCAGTCCACGCCCGCGAGCCACTTCCCGCCGGCGGCGCCGTCGTCGAGGTGAAGGTAACCCTCCTGCCTAAGCCAGGCGTTGACGTTGACGCCGCGGGTGAAGGGGACGAAGCCGTGGTCGGACATCACGATGAAGAGGTCGCCGGGCCCGAGCCGGGCGCGGGTAGCGCCGACGAGCTCGTCCATCTTAACGTACATCTCCTCGACGGTGCCGGCGTATCTTTCGGTATCTTTGCCCTCGTTCGCCGGATGCCCGGGCGTCCGGTAGCGGAAGAACATATGTTGCACGCGGTCGGGCGTATCGAAGACGCAGACGACTACGCCCTTGGGCGTCTTCGCGAGCGCGTCTTCGAACATCCGAGTGCGCTCGTCGTGGTGCCGCCAGACCTGCTCGAGAAAGGCGCCCTCGTCGATGACGCCCTCGTTGAGGGCCCAGGTGTCCTCGGCCAGCCCCAGCGTAGCGTAACGCCCGAGCAGTTTCGCGAGGTAGACAGCGTAGATATAGGGATGCGATATGGGAAGCGCCGGCTTGTCCGGGTCGATGTGGATGGGCGTAACGTACATCTCGAAGGGCGCGAGCGATTTGATGAGGAAGCGGGCGATGCCGCGGACGCGGACGCCGAGGCCCGCGCGGAACGCCACCGGCGTCCAGTCGGAATATTCGCCCACTTTTAATTTAAACCTCGTGCCGTCGAGGGAGAGCGTCGCGACGCCGTCGCCCGCGGCCTTAACGGTGAAGGAGAGGCGGAGTTGTTCTTGCGCGGCCGTTACCGGGTTCGGCGGCCCGAGGAGGTAGGAGGAAACCGCGGCGCCGTTCCGCTCCACCCGGAGCGACTGGCCGCCCTCGCGCTCGGCGCCGTCGTCGTGCTCCGTATAATAGGTGAAGGTTCCTTGCGTCCCGAGGATGTCCGGCACGCACATCGCCGCGAGCGAGACGCCGTAGAACTTCTCCGGCGGGAACGTAATGGGAACGCGGAGGACGTTGGAGAAGACGCCGTGGTCGCCCAATATCTTCCAGAAGGGCTTGCTCTTGCGGAGGAGTTTGACGGACGGTTTGCCTATCGGGATACGGTATTTCCCTAGGCGGAGGAAGCGCCGCGGCGGGCCGACGCGCGCCGACGAGAGGTCCGGGAGATAGCTCGCGCGGTCGCGACTCAGGAAGTCGAAGATGTTGTGCCGCGCGGGCGAGACGCCCGTCTGGAACGACGACCACGCCACCGGCGAGACCGCCGGCACCGTCGTCGCGAGCGGCGCGAACGACCCCTCCGCGGCCAGCCGCGCGAAGTTCGGCAACTTCCCCGCGGCCATCATCTCCTGGGCGATGGCGGGCGAGAGGCCGTCCAAGCCCAGGATGACGACGCGGCCTACCCGCGCCTTCGCGAGGGCTCGCCGCCGCCGGAGCGCGCGGATTAGCCGGCGGAACGGCAGCGTCAACAACGCGAACGCCGCCAGGACAAAGCTCGCGAAGATCGCGAAGAAGGACGTTACGACGGCGAAGCCCGCGCCCGGGCCAACGTAGCCGTAGGCCGCGGGCGCGGCGAACAACGCGCCGCCGAAGAGCGCTAAAAGTAACCAGCGCCCGTCGCCCGCCGCCCGCTTTTTCCGTCGAAGTGTCAGCAAGGCCAACATCGCCCCTTAAAAGTTAGACATAATAATATCGGCGAGGTCGGTGATGTGTACATCGGCCGGCGGCGCCGCGGCCGACCAGAATACGGCGTCGTCGTAGGTATGCATGCCGGTCAAATTAGTCCGGGCGAAGACATCCTCCTTGCCCAGATGCGCCTTCAGGTCGAAGCCGTTGTGGGCCACGGCGACCAGGTCCGGCCCGGCCGCGGCGTGGGGCCCGTCGTAGATTTCGTCGCGAGCGAAGACGTGCCGGATGACGGGCCGGCCGTGGTAGCTGAGCGCGAGGAGCGCCGCGGCGAGCTCGGCCGTTACGGCCGCGACGTCGCCGGGCCGTACCGCGCCGCGGGGATATTTCCCGGCGACGTTGACGTAGATGCGGTTGGGGTCGAGGGCGAAGGCGCGCGTGCCCGGCGCGACCGCGGCCAGCGAGCTCGAGGCCCCGTTCTCAAAGGACAAAAATCCTTCCTGGACGAGCCAGTTAGTAAGCCGGACTTCCCGCTCCACGGCGCAGAAGCCGTGGTCGGAGAGGAGGTAGAACGCGACGTCCGCGCTCTGGGCGCGGTCGTATATCTCCCCCACGAGCCGGTCCACCTCGCCGTAGTAGTCCATACAAAAGCCGTGCCGGGGGTGGCCCGCGTCCGCTACGGCGTCCCACATATAATGTTGCAGGCGGTCGGTGCCGGTAACGACGAGCTCGAAATAGTCCCAGTCCTCACGGTCCCAAAGATAGGCCGCGGCCTTCCGCCGCCCGTCAAGGGTGCGGCCCAGTTGCTTCTCGAGAAGGTCGTGGTCCTCGCGGCATTTCACCGTATCCACGTCTATTTCATAGCCCAGCTCGCGGAGGCGGGGCCGGAGGGCCGGCGGCATAATAGACCGGTCGAAATCTATAGCAACGAAGCCGGCGACGAGGACGCCGTTGATGGGTCGCGCCGGATAAGTGGACGGTTGGTTTATGACGACGGCGCGTTTCCGGACGCGGCCCAGCCGCTCCCAAATCGTCGGCGCCTTCACGTCCGCGGCGCTCGTGAAGCGGACGTCGTAACTGCCGGCCTTGAGCTCGGTGAAGCCGAAGACGCCGTGGCCGCCGGGCCCTACGCCCGTCGCGAAAGAGGGCCACGATACCGCGGAGATTTCGGGCAACGTCACCGTCATCCGCGCGAAGGGAGTTTGCCGTCTCAGCTCGGCCAGGCGCGGCGTTACGCCCGAGGCCGTCAACTCCTCGAGCAAGGAGTAGGGGATGCCGTCCAAGCCCACGACGCAGACGCGGCGACGTTTCTTCCTCGCGAACAAAGCCATTACGTTTTCCGTTGCGCCCGCGGCGGCGGTTTGTTTGGATAGCCGCGAGCGGAAGCTATATTATAATTCATTTGGGCCGGCAAGTCAAACGGGGATAGCTTGACCGATGGGTGGGCAAGGGACGTTGTGGCGAACGCGGAAGGACGTTCGGCCTTCGCCCCGCCGCCATCCGGGCCCTCTCGAGCCGGGCCGTAAATTTACCTTGTTCCCCGCTTAAAAGTAGGGTATGTTGTAGCCGGGACATCGGTACGCCACCTCCTGATATGTGTGGATTGAGAGGGCCCCAACCAACTCAATTTTACCATATCTCGGTGGATACTATGTCCCTTTACTCTAAAAAATATTCAAGCTTTTTAACTTGCATCAGGAAATTAGTTGTGCTATTTTACCATTCTACGTAGCGCCTGCGGCGACGGCTTATATATGAGATTAAAAATAGACCGCTTCGACCTATTCGCGTCCGTACTCCGCTTCCTACGTCTCGTCGCCGCGGCGTTCGTCGCGATACTCTTGGGCTACCTCGTGATGGTCGTCGGCGTCGGGCGGCTTTTCGTCGCGGGCGGCGCGGATATAGCAGTGCCCGAGGTAATAGGTTACAACGTGGACGAAGCCGAGAAGATGCTCGCGGACGCCGGCTTAGTTATGAAGAACGTAGGGGTAGCAAAAGACTCGTCGTTGCCGGAAGGTTTCGTCGTCGAACAGGACCCGGAGCCGGGGATAACGGTCCGTAAGGGGCGAACCGTCAAGGTACGCGTGAGCACCGGCCTGGCCGAGGTCCACGTCCCCAACGTAGTGGGCCGGACGCTCAGGCAAGCCGAGCTTATCCTCACCCGCATCGGCCTCCACCTCGGCGAGGTAACCGACGTCCACGACGATACCGTCCCCCAGGACCACGTCATCGACCAGACGCCGAAGGCGCGCGCGAAAGTGAAACGCGGAACCAAAGTTAACCTGCTCGTGAGCCTGGGTTCGGAAGAGGCCACCATTTTGATGCCCGCGAACCTGGTGGGCCTTACGGTGGACGAGGCCGGGAAAGCGCTCCGCGAATATGAGCTAACGGTGGGCACCGTTACGACCGAGCCTTCCGTATCGGTCCCGGCGGGGCGTATCATCCGCCAGTCGCCGGACATCGGCGAGCAAGTTAAGAAGGGCGAACCCGTCGACGTCGTCATCTCCAGCGGCCCCCCCGGCGAGCCGCCGCCCCCGTGACGCTATGGCTGATACCGCTCAGCTCGCGCCTTCGCTCCTCGCCGCGGACTTCGGTCGGCTGGCCGAAGCGACGCGCCTGGTCCGCGACGCCGGCCTGAAATACCTTCACCTCGACGTGATGGACGGCGCGTTCGTCCCCAATATCACGTTCGGGCCGAAGACGGTGGCGGACCTGCGCGCCGAGGCGACGGGGTTGACGTTAATCGTTCACCTTATGGTCGCGGCGCCGGAACGCTATATTGACGACTTCGCCGCCGCGGGCGCGGACTTTATAACCGTGCACGCCGAGGCGACGGCGCACCTGCACCGGGCGTTGCAACAAGTGAAAGCCGCGGGCAAAGGGGCCGGCGTAGCTTTCAACCCGGCGACGCCGCTGGGAACCTTCGAATACGTACGCGACGTCACCGACCTGGCCCTTATAATGGCGGTCAACCCCGGCTTCGGCGGCCAGCAATTTCTCGAAAGCTCCTTGGCGAAGATATCCCAACTCCGCGCGTGGTCCGACGAGCGCCCGGCCCGCCCGATCCTCGTAGAAGTCGACGGCGGCGTTAACGCCGATAACATTAAGAGAGTAGCCGCGGCCGGCGCCGATATCGTCGTAGCCGGCAGTGCCATCTTCGGGGCGCCGGACCCCGCCCGGGCCATCGCGGCCCTACAACACGCCCTAAACTCCTAAGAGCCGGCACCGGGCCGACTCGGAGGTGACCAGATTTGGTAGTTCGTATTCGACTGAGACGCACCGGCGCGAAGAACGCGCCGCGGTATCGCTTAGTAGTTGCCGACAGCCGGGCCAAACGGGACGGCCGCTTCTTAGAAGCCATCGGCCATTACGACCCGACCGCCGAGCCGGCCCAATGCCGCATCGACGAGGAACGCGCGCTTCACTGGCTAACGGTGGGCGCCCAACCTTCCGAGACGGTCCGGCGACTCCTGGCGCAAGCGGGCATATTGCGTAAGGCCGCCGAGGCGCGCGCCGCGGCCAAAGCGGCGCGAGCATAGCGCCGCCGCCCAACTCCCTTGGAATCTGCCTTATATTTTCGGATACGCCCCATGCCCTAAAACCCTAAGCCGGAGCTTGAGGCCCGGGAGGTGCCGAGATGAAAGAGCTGATCGAATTCATCGCTAAGAACCTGGTCGAGAAACCCGAGGCGGTCGTGGTCAACGAAGTCGCGGGCGAAAAGTCGACAATCCTCGAGCTGTCCGTCGACCGCGAAGACATCGGCCGCGTAATCGGCAAAAAGGGCCGTACCGCGCGGGCCCTCCGAACGATTTTGAACGCCGCCGCGATGAAGGCCAACAAGCGCGCCGCGCTCGAGATCTTAGAATAACGGGTGGACGCCGGCGTCACGATCGGCATCATCCGCCGCGCCCATGGCCTTAGGGGTGAAGTCGTCGTCGCCGACGTTACGGACGGCGGATTCGAGCCGGCGCCGGGGATGGAGGTAACGCTCGTCGGACCGGCGGCGGAAACTGCAACGCGCGTCGAGAAGTGGCGGCGCCGGGGAAACGCCGCGGTCGTGAAGTTCGCCTGTTCCAACGACCGGGCCGCGGCGGAGAAGCTACGCCGGGGCCGCGTGTCCGTAGCGGCCGACGCGCTACCGCCACCGCCCGCCGACGCATTCTACGACTTCGAAATCGTAGGCCTCCCCGTCGAGACCACTTCGGGCGAACCGGTAGGGACGGTCGCCGCGGTCTACGCCGCGGGTGCGCAGGATATATTGGTTATAGCCAACGGCGAGCGCACGTTCGACGTCCCGTTCGTCCGAGCCCACGTCGCCGAGGTCCGGCGGAGCGAAAAGGTCGTCATCGTTCCCCACCGGGAGGGATAAGGTGCCGCCGGCGCTCACGTTCGACATCATCACTATTTTCCCGACGTTCTTCGGCGAAACGCTTAGCGCCGGCGTCGTCGGCCGCGCGCTCGAACGCGGTATCGTCGCGGTCCGTGTCCACGACTTGCGCACCTATACCGATGACGCCTACCGCGCCGTGGACGACTATCCCTTCGGCGGCGGCGTCGGCATGGTTATGAAACCGGAACCGTTCTTTCGTGCGGTCGAAAGTATCGAAACGGAGTTCGGCCGGGGGTGGCGGATTTTTCCGACGCCGCAAGGAAAGCCGCTGACGCACACCCGCTGTCAAGCGCTCACGGCGCGCGAGCACATCGTCATCCTCTGCGGCCGCTATAAAGGCGTAGACGAGCGCGTCCGCACCGCCCTCGTGGACGAAGAGCTCTCGTTGGGGGATTTTGTGTTGTCCGGCGGCGAGGTCGCGGCCCTCGCCGTTATCGACGCAACCGCCCGACTTCTGCCCGGCGTCCTCGGCGACGAGGGTTCCGCGGCTACCGACTCCTTCGCGACGGGCCTCCTCGACCACCCGCACTACACCCGGCCCCGCGACTTCCGGGGTATGTCGGTCCCGGAGGTTCTGCTCTCCGGCAACCACGCCGAAATAGAAAAATGGCGCCGGGAAGAGGCGCGCAAGCGAACGCGGGAAGTTAGGCCGGAGCTGTTGCCGAGCGAAGAAGTGAGATGAAAATAGGCGCCGCGGAGAGAACGCCCCACCTCTACGTCGCCCTCGTCCACTGGCCGGTCTACAACCGCGGGGGCGAGACGGTCGCGACGTCGGTAACGCCGCTGGACGTGCACGACCTTGGGCGCCTAACGTTGACTTACGGCGTCGCCGGTTACTACATCACTAATCCCTACGGGTCCCAACGGCGGCTGGTCGAGGAGATAATTCAATATTGGCGCGCCGGCCCGGGCGGCGAGCATAGCCCCCAGCGGAAGCGCGCGCTCGCCGGCGCCAAGTTCGTCGCGACCGCCGCCGCGGCCTTCGACGACGTAACCGCCCGCGAGGGCGTCGAGCCGTTCGTCGCGGCGACAACGGCCCGCCAGGGATACGACGTCCTCGAAGCCGAACGCCTATTCGCCGCCGCGGGCGATAGGCCGACGCTTCTGTTGTTCGGAACCGGCTACGGCCTCACGGAGGATATTTTAATCGCGGCCGACGACGTGCTCGCGCCGATAGGAGACCAAGGTGCCTTCAACCACTTGCCGGTCCGTGCCGCGATGGCCATATATCTCGATAGAATAATACGACGTCCGCAAAAGCGGACGCGCGCAAAGATCGAACCGACGACACCAGAACTGTTTGCCACCTACGCCAAGGAGTAGATAATGCACGCCGTAGTGCGCGAAGTCGAGAAGACCGTCCTCAAGGAAGACATCCCGGCTTTCAACGTCGGCGATGCCGTCCGCGTTGAGATCGAAATTACTGAGGGGAAGAGGAAGCGGGCCCAACCTTTCGAGGGCATCGTCATCGCCCGGAAAGGCTCCGGCGCCCGCGAGACGTTCACCCTCCGACGCATCGCTTCGGGCGTCGGCGTCGAACGTACGTTTCTCCTCCACTCGCCGCGGTTGGCGAAGATAGAGGTCGTACGCCGCGGCCGCGTCCGGCGGGCGAAATTGTATTACCTCCGCCGGAAAGTCGGAAAGAAGGCCCGCGTGAAGGAGCGCCGGGTTCGCCGAGCCCCGGCCGAACCGGCGGCGGCGGCCGAAGAGCAAGAAGAAAACAACGGCGCTTAGCCGGCCGACATTATGGCCGCCAACCCCGAAAATCTCTTCGCGACACCCGCGGCCCCCGGGCCGTTGGCGTTGGACGCCTTTGAACAGCGTTTCTGGGACGGCGGCTTCTCGCTTGTAGCCGGCGTGGATGAGGCCGGGCGGGGCGCGCTCGCCGGGCCGGTGGTCGCCGCGGCCGTTATCCTCCCGGCGACCTACGATTGTACCGGCCTGGACGACTCCAAGAAACTAACGCCGTCGCGACGCCAAGAGCTGTTCGGCACCATTACCGCCAACGCCACCGCGTGGGCGGTGGGCGTCGCCTCGGCCGGGTATATCGACCAGGTGAACGTTTTAAATGGCGCGTTGGTCGCGATGAAAAAGGCGTGCGACCGGCTCGCGCCGCGGCCGGACATCTTACTCGTAGACGGAAACCGGCGCGTGCCTACGACTCTCCCCCAGCGGACGATCGTCGCCGGCGATAGCCGCGTCGCTTCCATCGCCGCGGCCTCCATAATCGCGAAGGTCTACCGCGACCGGCTGATGGTCCTCCTGGACGCCAAATACCCCGGCTACGGCTTCGGACGCCACAAGGGCTACGGGACCCAAAGTCACCTCCGGACCCTCGCGACCCAAGGGCCGACGCCCGTCCACCGCCGAACGTTCAAACCCTTCGCGAAGCGGCGCCAGGCCCCTCTCCTCGAAGGATGAACGCCCAAGGCCGAGCCGCCGCTCGCCGCCGGGCGCTGGGGCGCGCCGGCGAGGACGCCGCGGCCTCTTTTTTGACCGGCCGCGGCTTCACCATCTTGACCCGTAACTATACAACCCCCTTCGGCGAACTCGATATCGTCGCGACCACCGAAAACAGCGTCGTCTTTGCCGAGGTAAAGACGGCGCGCGCCGGCGCCAAGGTCGACCCGCGCTCGCAGTTCACGCCGCGGAAGGTCTCGCGGATATTTAAGACCGCCCTCTCCTACCTGGAAGCCGAACGGCCGGGGGAAGACGTCGACGTTCGCTTTGACTTTCTCGTCGTTACGAAAACGGATAAAGGCTACGAAATTGAACATTACGCCGCCGTCCCCCTCAACGACTACCTCCCCGCGGCCGAAGACTGACGGGCCGCCGCCCGGGCTCGCCGCCGGACCCCTCGAAGAGGTCCCGTGCCCGCTGTGCGGGACCGCCGACGGCCTCCTTCTCTCAACGCCACGCGGCCGCTTCGGCGTAGTGAAGTGCCGCCGGTGTCGCCTCGTCCGCCTATCGCCGCGCCTTACGCCGGCCGCGGCGCGTGCCCTCTACGACGCGAGCTACTACGCCCACGGCGGCTACGACGACTACGTCGCCACCTTCGAACGGTTCCGCCCGATATACGAAAAACTTTTCGCGGCGCGCCTGACGTTGCTCCGCCGACACGTCCGCGGGCCCGGGCGTCTCCTGGAGTGCGGTTGCGCTCACGGCTTCCAGCTCGCGTGGCTTCGGGACCGAGGATGGGATGTCGTCGGTAACGAACTCTCCGCCGCCGCCGCGGCTTTTGCCCGCGAACGCTTCGGCCTGGACGTAATCGAGGGCCCCCTCGAAGAGGCTCCTCTCGACGCCGCCGCCTACGACGCCATCTACCTCGTCGACCTCGTCGAACACCTCTACGACGCCGACGCGGCCTTCGCCAACGTT
>CAZJNB010000061.1:0-9475 GCA_964547385.1 uncultured bacterium | reverse complement strand
TTGCGAACGACGAGGACGCCGCGGCGATATGGGCTTACGTCGCGGGCGAAGGCCGGGACGCCGCGGCGTTTCCGCCCCGGGCCGCGCGCCTCCGCGCGGTTGCGCCCCAAGTCGAGGTGGCGGTCGTCGCGACGCGCGATATCTTGACGCTGGCGCCCGGCGTTACACTCTTCGATTACTTGGAAGGCGTAGACGTTGTAGAGGTAGGGACGACCAATAGGGTCCGGTGGGACGATTACCGCGGCGCTTTGAAGGCCGCGGCCGCGTTCGTCGCCTGCGAGGTGGCCGACTTCCGTATTGAAGGTTTCGTAGCGGCTCCGGCGGCGGCGGAGCTCGCCGGCCTCGCCGCCGCGGAGGGGGTTCCCTTAATCAACATATCGGCGGGGGCGTCGTTTTTCGACGAGCGCGGCGGCGTGGCGCGGCGCCCGGGCGACGTTGTAATCTACGCGACGCCCGCGGAGGTGCCGGAATACGACGTGGCAGTGGGCGCGGCGTTGCCGCCTAAGGCGGGGGACGCCAAGTTGAAGGACGCCGCGGCGGCGGCGCTGTGGCGATACCTTAAAGGAAGGTCGTAATATGAGGGTGAGGGCGGTGGCGCCGGCGCGCGTCGGCGAATATGAATGGATATTGAAGTTAGCGGGCGCGTTGTCGTTCGCCACGGCGTTGGCGTTCTCGGCCCAGCTGAGGGTGCCGTTGGCGTTCACGCCGGTGCCGATAACGATGCAGACGCTCGTGGTGATGTTCGCGGGCGCGGCGCTGGGCGTTCGATGGGGCGTCGCCGCGGTCCTCGGGTATTTGGCCGCGGGCCTCGCCGGGGCGCCGTTCTTCGCCGGCGGCGCCTTCGGGTGGGCCGTTATCGCCGGGCCGACGGGCGGCTACCTCGTGGGCTTCGTCGCCGGCGCCGCCGTTGCCGGCTTGGCGCACGGCCGGCGCTGGCCGGCGCGGGCCGTGTTCCTGGTGCTCGCGCTGGTCGCGATTTACGCCTGCGGCCTATTCCAGCTCGCGGTAATTTGGGGCGCGGGCTGGCGGCGGGCGGTGGCGTTGGGCTTCGCGCCGTTCATCGTGGGCGACGTTCTCAAATGCGCGTTGGCGTTGGCGTCGTTCGGGCCGCTGGCCGCGGCGGCGCGACGCCTATGCAACGTTAGGGGAAGCATATGAGCACTCATCGCGATTCGTTCGAGCTCTCGTGTCGGGGCGACGCTGATATCCACGACATTACCGCGGAAGTCGGGGCCATCGTAGCGCGGGCCGGTATAAGCGACGGCATCGGCCTCGTCTCTTCGCCCGGGTCAACGGTCGGCATTACCACCGTCGAATATGAGCCGGGTCTCGTAAAAGATTTGAAAGATTTGTTCGATAAACTGGCGCCGCCGGGCGCGCGCTACGGCCACGACGCCCGGTGGGGCGACGGCAACGGCCACGCGCACGTCCGCTCAGCGCTCCTCGGGCCGACGTTCGCGTTCCCGGTAGTCGCCGGCCGGCCCGACCTCGGGACCTGGCAACAGATAGTGTTTATTGACTTCGATAATAAGAAGAGACGACGCGAAGTTACCGTAACCGTCGTCGGCGACTGAGCGACGGGAGGAGTAAATGACGCAAGAGGAGAGAGCGCCGCGGCTCGCGGAACTGAACTGGCGCGACTTTCGGGATTTAGTGCCGGCCCAATACGACGCCGTAGTCATCCCCATCGGGACGGTGGAGGCGCACGGCGGCATCCCGTTGGGCACCGACATTATTATTCCCGAGTATTTGGCGGACCGGCTGGCGCGGCGGCTCGGCCTCGTCGTTGCGCCCACCGTCAACTACGGCGTTACCCGGACCCTCTTGCCGTATCCCGGCTCCCACACCGTTACGTCCGCGACGTTCGAGCGATACGTGACGGAGTTGTTAACGGGGTTTGGCCGTATGGGCTTCGCGAAGGTCGTCGTAGTGAACGGCCACGGCGGCCACCTGAGCGAGCTTCGCGCCGCGGCCCAGGCGGCCTACCGGGAGGCGGGGCTCTTCACCGTCGTTCTCCACTGGTGGCTGCTTGCGCCGGAGGCAAGCGTGAAGGTCTTCGGCGGCGAGGGCGGCCACGGCGCCTGCGAGGAGACCGCGGGCGTCCTGGTCGCGGCGCCGTCGTTGGTCAAGGCGGAACGGCTCGAGGGGTTGAAGGGCGCGACGTACGCGAAGGGCGTCTTCCGTATGCCGTTCCCGCGGCCGGTGGGCGTGCGGGAGTTGGGCGTGGGAATGCCGACAGCGGACGTCGCGAAGGCGAAGGAATACATCGCGCTCATAGAAGAGCGGTGCGCCCGGGAAGTCGAGGAGGCGTTCGCGGGCTGGCGCGAGGAGCTGGGTAGATAGCGAGAGCGGGCGGGCGGCGATAGCGATATGGAAGGGCAAATTACCACAGAACGTAAAATGGCGGGTTTCGTTAAATCGGACGAATTAGGCCAACGCCGGTTCGACGGCTGGCAAAACCGTTTGTATCTCGGCGATAATCTGGCGGTGATGTCGGCCTTACGGGAGGACCCGGGAATATTGGCCAACGTTAAGTTAGTATATATAGACCCGCCGTTCGCTACGGACCAGACCTTTACGGTCGGTTTTCCGAGGGCCGCTACTGTAAGTAGAAGTAATAACGACAAAATCGCGTACGTAGACCGCTTAGTAGGCGGCGACTATTTGGAATTTATTAAAAGCCGACTTGAAGCCTTAAAGGATTTGATGGCGGACGACGCGTCGATTTACGTCCACATCGATTGCAAGGTGGGGCATTATGTAAAAGTTATTATGGACGAGGTATTTGGCGAGAAGAACTTTATTAACGATATTACACGCGTTAAATGCAACGCGAAGAACTTTAAGCGAAGGGCCTACGGGAATATAAAAGATATGATTTTATTTTATTCGAAAACGGGCGATTATATTTGGAACGGGGCCAAGGATGAATTTACCGAGGGGGATATAAAACGTTTGTTTCCCAAAATCGACGAAGAAGGGCGCCGATACACGACGACGCCGCTCCACGCCCCCGGCGAGACGCGGAACGGGCCGACGGGACAAAAATGGCGCGGCATGGCGCCGCCGCCCGGGCGCCATTGGCGCTACCCGCCCGACGAATTGGAGAAGTTGGACGAGTCGGGTTTGCTCGAATGGTCGGCGACCGGAAACCCACGTAAAATTATTTACGCCGAAGAGCAATTGAAGAAGGGAAAAAAGAAGCAGGATGTCTGGGAATACAAAGACCCGGCGTATCCTAAATATCCTACCGAAAAAAACTTGGCTTTGTTAAAAACGATCGTTAGTTCTTCGTCCAACCCGGACGACCTTGTTTTGGATTGTTTCGCGGGGTCCGGGACGACGGCGGTAGCCGCGGAAGTGCTCGGGCGCCGATGGCTCGCGATCGATAATTCGGAAACGGCTATGGAAGTCGCGAAGGAGCGTTTAACGGCCTTAAAAAGCGTATCCGACTTCGCGTTATTCGTAAAGGCGGCGAATAATGAATAAGTGGACGGCTAAAAGTATACGTTTTGCGGCTAAAGCCGGGTACCTTGATAAATTACACCGGGTCTACCCGGTGAAGTTACTACCGCCCCGGAAGTTAGAAGTTAATGTCCGAAGGAGATTGAAAAAAGCTTTCGAAAGTAAAGACCGTCTCGAGTTGGTTGCGTTGTTGTTAGAACAAGATAAATTTCCCATAAAAGACCCGTACGTCGCCTATTTGCGGCGAGAAAAGGGTGCGGTTCAAAAGAACAAAGCTACCGTAAAGAGGATTACGGATACTATATTCGATATGGGTTTCGACCGAATGATTAACGGTATAACAGAACCTAAAGAAGTGAACCGGCGGATGGGGACGCTTTTTCGCGATTGGTTCCGCGCCGTCGGTTATCCTTTATTAGAAGAAACCGCGTTCACGGCGCATAAGGGAACCGCGATACTAAAAGGTTCGGACCGGCTCCTATTGTCGTTCGCGACGCGTAAATTACGGTGCCGTTTGGAAAAAGCCCCGGACTTCATCGTTAAGAATAGGGGATTATATTTTATCGGCGAAGCTAAGTTTCTAACCGATACCGGCGGTCATCAAGGGCGCCAGCTCGATGACGCGTTGGCGTTAGTAAATAACCGGCGCGGGAAAGCGCGGAAGGTCGCCGTATTAGACGGTATCGTATGGTCGTCTGCCGGCGGCGGCATGCGAAGGAAGATAGAAGAAGCGGGGAAGGATATATTTACGGCGTTAATCCTTAAGGAGTATATCAACTCTTTTAATTAGGGACTTGCTAAGGAGCAGAGTTAATGGCTGAGATAATCGAATGCATCCCCAACATCAGCGAGGGCGCCAACCTCGACGTGGTGAATAAAGTGGCCGGGCGCCTGCGCGCCGTTGCGGGCGTCCGTCTCCTCAACGTAGCGCCGGACGCGACGCAGAACCGCACCGTCTTCACGATGGTCGGCGACCGCGTGGCCCTCAAGGCCGCGGTCGAGGCGCTATTCGACGAGACCCTCCAGCACGTCGACCTTACCAAACAGAAGGGCGAGCACCCGCGGATGGGCGCGGTCGACGTTGTCCCGTTCGTCCCCATCGTCGGCGCGACGACCGACGATTGCGTCGCGCTGTCGCGCGAGGTGGGCGAGATGGTCGCGACGAAGTTCAACGTCCCGGTCTATCTCTACGAGGACAGCGCGACGTCGCCGGCGCGCAAGAACCTCGCGAAAGTCCGCAAGGGCGAGTTCGAGGGGTTCGCCGAGAAGATAAAGGACCCGGCGTGGCGGCCGGACTTCGGCCCGAGCGAAGTGCACGCCACCGCGGGCTGCGTCGCCGTAGGGGCCCGGGCCTTTCTCATCGCCTTCAACGTCAACTTGGGGACCAACAGGTTAGAGGTGGCGGAGAACATCGCGAAGCAGGTCCGCCACATCGGCGGCGGTTTGCGCTTCGTCAAGGCCAAGGGCTTCGCGACGGACGACCCGAACGTTATGCAGGTCTCGATGAACCTAACGAATTACGAGAAGACGCCGGTCTTCCGCGTGGTCGAGTTGGTCCGGCGCGAGGCCGCGCGCTACGGCGTCGCCGTCGTCGGGACCGAACTAATAGGTATGTCGCCGCTACAAGCGCTCCTCGATTGCGCCGCGTGGTACCTTCAACTGACGGACTTCCAGCGGGACCAGGTTCTCGAGGTCCAGATATTCGAGGGAGGCGGAGATTAGTAAGGCAGCTCACGGACGACTTGGAGGTTATATTATATGAAAACGGTCCTGGCGACGTTCGGTCTGATATTCCTCGCGGAGCTTGGCGACAAGACGCAGCTCGCGGCGATAACGATAGCGAGCGAAACGGGTCGCCCTTGGCTCGTTTTTCTCGGCGCGTCGCTCGCGATGGTGACGGTGACGTTGCTCGCCGTCTTTTTGGGCGCCGGCGTCGCCCGGCTCGTACCGCCCGTGGTAATCCATAAATCCGCGGGCGTTCTCTTTATTATCTTCGGCGTTCTATTCTTCTTTGGGAAATTATAAATCGGCGTATTTCCGGACGTAAAGAAAGGCGGCCTCTTAACGGGCCGCCTTTGTTACTTAACTTCGGCTCGAGGTTATTTTCGTTGGATGAGGTAGGGCCCGAGCGCGAGGGCGTCGAGGCGGGAGCGCAAGAAGACGTCCACCGCCTCCTCGGGCCGATAGACGATGGGGAAGCCGTGGAGGTTGAAGGAGGTGTTGAGGATAATGCCGCGCCCCGTCGCTTCCTCGAACGACTTGAGGACGCGGTAGTAGCCGGCGTTCCAGTCCTCGCGGACCTCTTGCGGCCGGGTGGATTTGTCGTAGGGGTGGGTGGCGGCGCGGAAGTCGCCGAGTTTCGCGGTGGCGTCGAACGCCATTATCATATAGGGCGCGTCCATCGGCTTGGCCTTTACGGCATATTCCTCGCTACGTTCCGCGAGGACCGACGGCGCGAACGGCATCCAGAAGTCGCGGCTCTTTATCATCTCGTTTATCTTCGGGATGACGGCCATATCACTCGGGTCGGCGAGGATGGAGCGGTTGCCTAAGGCCCGGGCGCCGAATTCCATCCGGCCGGCGTAGCGCGCGACCACGTTCCCACCGGCGACCAGCTGACCGACCTCCCAATCTATATCGGCCGGCTCACTAACGGCGACGCCGTCCTTGTTTTGGAGGGGTTCCAACGCCCGTTCGCACGCCGCGGCGTCGAACGCGCCGCCGAAGTAGAGCGGCCCGAGCGGCGGGATGTCGGTCGCTAAGCCGGCACGGCGTTGTTCCTCGTCGTAGACGACGTAACAGGCGCCGACGGCGTTGGAATCGTCGCCGCACGAGGGCATCACGAAAAGCTCCTCGACGTCCGGCAACTCGTAGATAGTCTTGTTCACCTTGACGTTCATAAAGACGCCGCCGGCGAGGGCGACGCGCTTGACGCCGGTCGCGCGGACGCAATTGGTTACCCACTCGGCGAGGACCTTTTCGGCGAGGAGTTGGATGGAGGCGCTGGCGTTGTCGAAGCGCGTAAGGCCGAGGCGCCGTTTCATATACCAGAAGGATTGATAGGCGTCGGGGAGGCCGTCGGCGCGGGCCCAACCTGTCCCGGTTACGGCGAGTATGCCCGCGAAACAATCGTCCGCGGCTTTCGCGAGGATGCGTTTCGTGGCGTAGGGGGCCATCCCCATTACTTTGTGCTCGTCCTCCAGCGGCATCATTCCCAAGAGCGTCGTCGCCATCGCGTAGACGATGCCGAGGGAGTGGGTCTCGGCGACGGCGGCGACGCGTTTGATTTCGCCGTTTTCGGCTACGTTCGCCGTCGCGCAGAGGTCGTCGCCGGAGCCGTCGCACGTGAGGATGAGGACCGGGTCTTCTCGCCACGGCGAGGACCAATACGCCGCGTAGGCGTGGGCCTGGTGGTGCTCGACGAAGCGGACCTGCTTTTCGTTGAAGCCAACACGAAGCGCGTTCTCGAGGCGGGCCGCGCGCCGGCGGCGGCGGAAGTAGACGTTCGCCGGCGTCGCCCGTAAAATCTTACGGAGCTTGGTCCCCGGCGTCGAGCCGTGTCGGAAGGATGCCATCAGCTCGTCGCGGCTCCGCGAATAGGGTTGGTGGACGCCGTTGAAGGCGACGAAGTCCACGTCTTTTATGGAGCAATCGGCGATGCGGAGGCAATCGGCGATGGCGCGGGAAGGGAAGCAGTCGAGGTTTTTTATGCGCGCGAGCCGTTCTTCGGAGACCGCGGCTAAGATACGGCCGTCTTCGAATAGCGCCGCCGTGCCGTTATGGCCGTCGTGGATTCCTAAAATTTTCATAGTTGCGCCGCCGTCCTTTTGACGGGGAAATTAGCATAAACGGGCGCGGATGTCAATTTCCGTAATCGCCGGCCGCCGCGGCGGTGCCTTTTGGGTTGACGGCGGCTATGACTTTTTAGTATTCTGGGGACCGTGCGGCCAAGGCAATTGACTGCCCTTCTGGGTAAGATTAAAAGGGTCCGGCTCGTCGTAGTCGGGGACCCGTGCCTGGACGAAAACGTCTACGGCCGCGCCGAGGAGGTCGCGAAGGAAGCGCCGGTAATAGCGCTCGAGGCCGGCCGGCCGGTATACGCGCCGGGGCAAGCGACGAACGTCGCGGCGAACGCCGCGGCGTTGGGGGCCACCGTATCTTTTATGGGCGTCGCGGGCGCGGACGAAAAGCGGGCCCGGTTGGTGCTTTTGCTGGAGGAGATGGGCGTCGACGCCGCCGGCCTCGTGGCCGAGCGCGGCCGCGTTACGACTCACAAAATGAAGTTCGTCGGGCGCGAAAGCCAACGGCATACCCAACATATTTTCCACGCCTATTGGCAGGAACGCCGGTCGCCGACGCGGGCGACGATGAGGGCGCTTCGGGCCGCGGCGGCGCGGGCGCTCGATAACGCCGACGCGGTAGTACTTTCCGACTACGGTAACGGTTCGATTACGTCTTCGTTCACGGGCTGGTTTATCGGAGAGAGCCGGCGCCGCGGCGTCGTTTCGGCGGCGAACGCGCGGGGGGACGTACGCGCGTTCCGCGGCCTTACGCTGGTCGTCGCGAACGTCGAAGAGTTGACGCGGTTGGCCGGTCGTCGGGCCGTTCGTTCCGGCGATATGACCGCGGCGATGGAGGTCGCGGCCCGCAAATTGGCGGCCCGTTACGTGGTTATAACCGCGGGCGAAGAGGGGATGTTCGTCTGGCCGGTGCGGGGTCGCGCGCGACATATTCATTCGGCGGCTCGCGAGGTTGTAGATGTGACGGGCGGGGGCGATACCGTTACCGCGGCCCTCGCGGTGGCACTGGGCGCGGGCGCCGGCCTCGGCGTTGCGGCGGCGTTCGCCAACCTGGCCGCGGCGGCGGTAGTATCCCGCGAAGGTACCGCTATCGCCCGGGCGAAGGACCTTATCGCTTATTCGATTTAGGAAGGGCGCCGCAGGACCTTTTGACAAGCGGGCGATGGCGTGGTAGTATTAAATACGGATAAGGAAGAGGACCGTTATGCTGAGCTTAGGGGAAAAGGTCAAGAAACTTAGGACCGCGCGGGATTACACCCAGAAAGCGTTTGCGCGGGAGTTGGGAATATCGGCCGGTTATTTGAGCCAGCTCGAGATGGGGTTGCGGCAGCCGTCGCGCCAGCTCTTACAGCGTATCGCGGATACGTTTGGCGCATCTTTAGATTACCTCTTGCGGGAAGAAAAGGTCGAACTGCCCGAGGGCGTGCCGGCCGAAATCGTCGAGTTTTTCCGTAGCGAACGCGTTACGGAGGGTGACCGGGAAGAGTTGTTGTCGTTTTTCCGGTGGTGGCGTGTCGAGCGCGGGCGCCGCAAGAAAGAAGGCGGGACGACGAAGAAGCGGCGTTAGCCGCGAAGGAGAAATCGTATGAAGACGGCTCGGGTTATGGTCATCGTCGCCGCGGTTTTACTTACCGCTGGCGTCGCCGCGGCGAACACGGAGTTGAAATTATCGCAACCTCTAAGCGCGAAGTTCAAAGAGGCCACGTGCCTGCACGAGAACCCCCAGGAGGACGCGCCGGCGATTATTTGTTTCACCGCGGGTGCGGAAGTTACGCTCGTAGCCCGTATGCAAGACAAGGAGAGCTCGGGCGACGATGAGGGCTATTGGTATAAGGCCGAGGTGCCGGGCGGCGCGGTGGGATGGGTGTTCAGTACGTTTCTGGAGATCGCGCCCGCGGACGGCGGAGACGCGGCCGGCGGCGAGGGTGATGCGGGAGGAGGGAAATAGTATAGGGGGTGGTGCGCGGGCAAAGGAGGACGCGCGACGTTATGGCGCGGCGGGCGGCGGAGGTCATCGAACGATTTGGATTCGATGGTCCACCGGTCGCGTTGGAGGACATCTGTAAGGGTATTAGCGTAAGGGTCGTCGCGCGCGCGTTCGACTACGTCGCCGGCGTATTTATCAAGGACGACGTCTTTCCCGTTATTGTAGTCAACGCTCGGGAACGCGAAGTGCGCCGGCGTTTTACTGTTGCCCACGAGTTGGGCCA
>CAZJNB010000060.1:0-9599 GCA_964547385.1 uncultured bacterium | reverse complement strand
AATCCGTGGCCCGAGACCGCCACCTGCACAAAGACGGGCGCCGCGCCCGCGGCGACACCTCCACCGCCAAGCGGCCCACGCCGTTACGCCTCGGGGCCCGGGCCGCCGCCCGTTACCTCGATCTCCAACTCGCCTTCCTGCACCGCGCGGCCCGCGGCCTTGGCGCCGCCCGCCCGCGGCGCGGCCGGCTTGGCGGCCGGCGCCCGTTTGGGGACCGTGGTCCCTTCGCTCTTCGCATAGTCCGCCAGGAAGCGGTATTGCTGGTCCAAAAATGCCTTGAACCTTATTACGAACGCGTCGCGGTAGCGCTTGAGCTCGTCTATCTGCGCCTGAAAACGCACCAGCTGTTTGTGGGCCTCCGCGACGATCTTCTGGGCCTCGGCTTGCGCCTGCGCCGCGGCCACCGCGGCCTCCCGCCGCGACGTATCCTTCATCTGCTCCGTCATCTTCTGCGCGGTGACGAGCGTCTTCTCCAAGACCTGTTCCCTCTTACGATAATCGGCCAACTTCGCCTCGATATTTTTTAGCTTATCCTTGAGCTGTTGGTTCTCCGAAGTGCGCGCCTCCAACTCGTCGGCCACCTGCTGGAGAAAGGAGTCCACTTCGTCCAGGTCGTAGCCGCGCAGGCTCCGTTTGAAGTCCTGGCTGTGAATGTCTTGCGGCGTAATTTTCATCGAGACCTCCGGCGCTTAGCCGTTAAAAAACGGCCAGCCGTTCCAGCTCTTCTTCGGATACGCGCCAATTACGTTGGTCGGCCGCGGTCGAGTGTAACTTCAGCTCGCGTCGGAGCGACGCCGGCGTCCGGCCCACGACTTCGACTTCCTCTTCGGAAAATTTACCCAAGCCGGCGCGGCCGCAATAGTATAAATACCCCACGTCCGCGGGGGCCACGCCCATCATCCCGCACACGGTGAAGTCGAGGGCGAGGGCGTCGAGGGACGCCGCGGCGAAACGCCACCGGACCGCAGTCCCGAATATCGGGCCCTCCCCCTCCATCGCGACGTGGCCGTCTACGACGCCCAGCTGAGGCCATACGGCGCGCGCCACTAAAAACAGGTTGACGTTCGTCGCCGCCCAACCCTGGTGCATCGCCCATTTATCGTTGCCCGCGGCCAGCCCCTTCACCGTCCGCACGACCGCGCCCATCGCCATATTCTTTACGCTGAGCGTAACGAGGACGGTGTCGTGCGTCTTGGGCGGGCCGACGGCGATGCGGAAGTCGCTCTCCAGAACGGGCCGGGCGAGGCGGACCGTAACCGGCTCGAAGCCCTCGTCGAACACTTGAAACGGCGCCGTCGCCGCGGCGTTCAGGTCCACCAGCGGGACGCCGTATTCCTTCGCCAAGGGCCGGTAGCCGTAGGCGTCGAAGCCCTCCGCGGCCACGCCCAGCGCCGGGCCCTCGGCGATGATGAGTTCGCCGCGGACGTGGGGCCGGATGAAGTCGAGGACGGCGCGCGTCGCGTCGGCGTGCGTCGCCGAGAGGGGGTGCCGGCACGAGACGAAGTTGGGCTTGACCAAGACCTTCGTCGCCCGGCTAAGCCGTGCCGGGAGCGCCGGCCCAACGCCGCGAGCGCCCGCTGGACCGCCGCGTAACGGTCATCCTCGGCCACGAGCGATACCACGGCCCGAGCGGACGCGGACTGCTTCACGTTCATCGCGTTGGTAGAAATATAACAAGCCGGCGCCGAGGTGTCAAGGGATACGAATAACGTAGCGACCCAAGAAAACGCCGCCCCGCTAGGGCGGGGCGGCTATTAAAGTTACAGCCGACGCCGGACGCTCATTCCACGAGGTCCACCGGCTCGGCTTCCCGGAACGGCAACTCCTCGAGGACGCGAAATATCACGCGCCGCGAGACCTCTTCGGCGATCGTAATGGGCGCGCCCGCGCGGAGCGCGATCGCGATGGCGTCCGAGGGCCGGACGTCAAGCCCCTTGGTTCTCCGGCCATCGTGCGACGATTGCACCACGAGCGTCGCCCCTAATATACGGGCCTCAGTCAAGCGGTCAATCACCGCCCGTTTAACCCGAACGCCGCCGGCTTCGGCTAAGGCTATCGCGACGTCGTGCTCTAAGGGCCGGTCGGCGTACGTGCCCTTATATTCCGCGTCCAACGCGGCCTTTATCGAATGGGCCGTTCCGCGAGAGACTCCGACTACAAATACGCCTTCCGCTCCTGAAACTTGCAATACGACGAAGGGCCCGGCGCGGGCGACGTCCCACTTAATACCTAACACGCGGCATTCGCGGACCTTAGCCATAACGTGCCGCCTATCTAAGCCGTAAGTAACAACGGCTTGGCGCGGTCTTAACCCTTAGATAACTTAAAATTAAGCTCCGGCGTCTATGGGTTTGCGGACAACGCGTCAAACCACACCAGGTACGCGTCCTGGCTATCCGCCGGAATCAAATCCCAGGCGTCGAGCGCCGCGTTCACCCAGATGGTATCAATTTCTAAGGATATTTCGTTACGGCGTGTTGCCTTTTCCAGCGCCAACGCGGTGAACTCGGCCCGGTCGTGAGGGAAGCCGCACACCGGACAATCGTACGGCGCCGTCGGCGGCGCGTAGACGTCGTGGGTCGCGTTGAGCCAAGTCTGAATGGCGAAGGCCTCTTCATAACGAGGCAGGTATTCGTTCTCGCGGTAGGCGTCGCTTATTTGCCGGATCTGGTCCATTACCTGCGACGGACAGCCGAAGCCTCCTTGCGAAAGGAACAGGCCCAAGATTTGGAAGCCCGCGATTTCGCCGATTTTGTCAGCTAACGGCAACTTGTTCGGCGGCGGTATATGGTCTTCCCGGCAAAGGTTGTAACTCGTCGCCGCGGCTATGGCCGGTATCACCGCGAAGACGGCCAATAAGATTATTATTTTATGAAACCGCATACGTAAAACCTCCTGGGCTAGTAACGCGTTAAAAGGTGTATATTCACGAACTTTTTTTCACCCTTCGTCTTCTTATCCGACGCCGCTATGTAGTAATAGATGCTAATAAAGTGCGGGCTCCGCGGCGGCGCCCCCGGAAAACACTCTTTTCCATAATAATTGCCGCGGCGCCCCGCGTCAAGCACTATTTTATCGGTCTACTTATAAAACGCGCTGCGGCTTTAGCGCCGCGGCCGCAAACCGAGGGAGCGGGTTAACGTAAATATCCTAATAACCGGCCAAGTCGCCGTCGCGTAGTTCGTCGAACGGTAGGTTCGCCGCGTCGTAACGGTCGACTCGACGCCAGACTTCTTCGGCAACCTCGAGCGCGGCGCCGGTCCGGAGCGCCAGCGCGATACCGTCGGACGGTCGGAGGTGCACCGGCGCGAAAGGCGTGCCGTCGGCGAAGGTGCCGAAGAGGATCGCGTCCAAGACGCCGTCGTCGTCGAGGCCGTCGACGAGGACACGTTCGAGGACCAAGCCGCCGCGCGCGGCGAGCGCCGCGGCGACGTCGTGAACGTACGGCCGGCCCGGGCGGCGTTCGCCGCGGGCAGGTTCGGCCGCGGCCGCAATCGCGCGCGCGACGATGTCGTTAACTACTATCGCCATAGCGGCCCTCGGGCCGTCGCCCGTTGTGAGAATGACCACCAACTTACCGGTCTCTCGTATGACCCGCAGCGCAACGTACGTTAGCGCCACTGTCGCGTTTTCCGCCATAGGCCGCGCCCTCCCCAAGAAAGTAAAAGCCGCTCCGCGCTCCGATTGCCGGGCAAAGGCCGAAAGGGCCTTCTCGGATTCCATCCTAAACACTATTATGATACCACTTGACACGAGCTTTCAATAGTGCTAATTTACCGAGCCTTGGGCTGGGAGCCCTTGTATAATGATAGTTTGGCGTTCACTCGAGGACGTTGCGCGCGAGCCGACGCCGGCGCCGTACGTAACGGTCGGCTCCTTCGACGGCGTCCACCTCGGCCACCGGGCGCTGTTGGGCGAGTTGGGCGAGATGGCTCGCGCCGGCCGCGGCGCCGCGGTAGTCGTAACGTTCCACGGCTCGACGGAGCAGGACGACGCCGACGAGGCCGCGCGGCACTTAAACTACGCGGACGAGAAGCTCGCGCGGCTCGCCGCCGCCGGCGCGGACGCGACGCTTGCGCTCGCTTTTGACGACGAGCTCCGTCATATGGCCGCGGACGAGTTCGTGGAAGAAGTCCTGGTGGACGTCCTCCACGCCCGCGGCATATGCGTCGGCTACGACCATCACTTCGGCCACGACGGCCGGGGAGACATCAGCCTGCTGAGCTTCCTCGGGAAGAAACACCACTTCGAGACGCGCGCGGCGCCACCCTTCGCGGTGGACGGTATGATCGTCTCCAGCACCCTCATCCGTCGGAAACTGCGCGCCGGCGACGTCGCCGCGGCCAATAAGTTCCTGGGCTACCGTTACGAGCTCCGCGGCGAGGTCGAGAAAGGACGCGGCGTAGGTACGAGCGAGTTGGGTTACCCCACCGCCAACGTCGTTCTGGACGCAAAGATGCTGCCGGCGCCGGGCGTCTACGTCGCCGTAGCGCACCTCCTCGACGACGCGGGCGCCGCGGCGGAAGGCCCGTTCGGCGCGTTCCTCAACCTCGGCTCGCGGCCCACGTTCGACGGCGGCGGGAACGGCGGCCCGGCGGCCGAGCTCGAGGTCCACCTCTTCGACTTCGCCCGCGACATCCTCCATCGCCACGTCGCGGTCCACTTCGTCGCCCGCCTCCGCGAGACGATGAAGTTCGCCGGCGCCGACGCCCTCAAGGCCCAGCTCACCGAAGACGAGAAGAAGGCCCGGCGGATATTGTTCAGCCACTGAGGAGAGCCCCGCCGCGCGCCGCCGGACACGGCCGCGCGCGATAATATGGTTATAATGAGCGTTACGAAAGAAAACAAACAGGCGGTAATCGAAAAGTATCGCCAGCACGAACGCGATACCGGCTCCGCGGAGGTCCAGGTCGCGCTCTACACCGAGCGCGTCACCGACCTCACCGAGCACCTTCGGCGCCACCCCAAGGACAAGCACAGCCGGCGAGGGCTCCTACTCCTCGTCGGCCGGCGGCGCCGTATCCTCGATTACCTCAAGCGCAAGGACATCGAGCGTTACCGGAACCTCATCCGGGCGCTCGGGATCCGGCGTTGACGTAGCCGCCAGGCCTGCGGCGGCCCGGGGCCACGCCCCGCCCCACGTTCGCGGAAGGCCCGCAGGAACCGCGAGCGAAACGGTGAACTGTGCGTAAAAAAGAACCCGGCCGGGAGGCCGGGGTTTTCGTCAAATAGTATATCGCACCGTCACTTCGTGAGATAGGGCGCGATTAACGTCACCAATAAAAAGGCGCCCTGGCACAGGCCGATCGCGAAGAGCAGGAGGGTGATGAGGACCAGCCGGTTGGAAAGGTCCGCGGCGCCCTTGCGGAAGTCGTCCACCGCCTGCACCATCCGCGCCGCGGCGAGGGTGCTGATCGTCCAGCTCGCGGCCTTGCCCGAGGGTAGCTCGCCGCCCTTCCGGTATTCCCGCAACCCCTTCTCGCCCTCGCTTACGACCCAATCCCATAGGTTGTCGTCCATTAAGCCACGCCTCCCGGCTTCGCCGCTACCACGCCTTTACGTGTAACCCTACTCAATATTATACACCACAATCCGCCGCGGTCAAGGCCTAACGGCCGCGCGCCCCCCGCTTCCGTATTGCCCGCGGGCCGCGGCCGTGATATTATCCCCAACGGACGACGCCCCAATGCCCGAAGACCTCGAGAAGATAAAAGCCGAAGTCGCGCGCCTCCGGGAGGAGGTCCGCCGCCACGACCACCTCTACTACGTCGCGGGCGAGCCGGCGATATCGGACTACGAATACGACCGGCTCTACCGGCGCCTCGTCGAGTTGGAGGAGAAGTATCCGGCGCTCGTAACGCCGGACTCGCCAACGCAACGGGTGGGCGGCACCCCTCGCGCGGAGGGCTTCGCGCCCGTCCCGCACGAGCCGCCGATGCTCTCGCTCGACAACGCCTACGCCGAGGACGAGGTCCGTGAGTGGGACGAGCGCGTCCGCAAGGCGCTGGACGGGGAGGCGGTCGCATATATGTGCGAAGCCAAGATAGACGGCGTCGCGATCGCCCTCGCATACGATGACGGCGTCCTCGTGCGCGGCTCCACCCGCGGCGACGGCTCGCGGGGCGATGATATAACGAACAACCTCCGCACCGTCCACGACATCCCGCTCAAGCTGACCGACGGGCCGCCCGGGCGGCTGGAGGTCCGCGGCGAGGTCTACATCACGAGGGACGGCCTGGCCGAACTGAACCGGCGCCGCGACGCCGAGGGGAAACCGCTCTTCGCGAACCCGCGCAACGCCGCCGCCGGGAGCCTCAAGCTCCTCGACGCCGGCGAGGTCGCCCGACGGCCGCTCCGCGCGTGGCTCTATTACGTTATCACCGAAGAAGTAGACATCACGACGCAGGAGCAGGCCCTCGCGCACCTCGAGCGTTGGGGCTTCCGCGTCAACCCCACGCGCCGCCGCGGCGAGACCCTCGACGAGGTCTTTGCGTTCTACGCCGAGGTGGCGGCGACGCGCGCGACGCTCCCCTACAACATCGACGGCGTAGTCCTCAAGGTCGACGACCTCGCCGCCCAGGAGAAGCTGGGCGCGACGGCCAAGGCGCCGCGCTGGGCCCTTGCCTACAAGTTCGCCGCGGAACGCGCGACCACCGTCGTGAAGGACATCGAGTGGTCGGTGGGGCGGGCCGGCTCCCTAACGCCGGTCGCAAACCTCGAGCCGGTCCTCCTGGCCGGGACGACGGTGCAGCGCGCGGGGCTTTTCAATCCCGAGCGCGTCGCCGAGCTCGACGTCCGCGCCGGCGACCGCGTCGTCGTCGAGAAGGCCGGCGACATCATCCCCACGATCGTCGAGGTCCAATACCACCTCCGCCCGCCGTCCGCGAAGCGGACGAAGCCGCCCCGGAAATGCCCGGCGTGCGGCGTAACGTTGACGAAGGAAGAGAGCGTCGTCGGCCTCTTCTGCCGCAACTGGGCCTGTCCGGTGCAGGCGCGGGGCCGGCTCGAGCTGTGGGCGTCGCGCCGGGCGATGGACATCGACGGCCTGGGCGAGAAGGTGGCCCAGGTCCTCCACGACGACTTGGGCATTCGCGACCCGGGCGCGCTATACTTCCTCAAGGCCGGCGCCCTCGCGGCCCGGGAGGGCTTCGCCGAAGTCAGCGAGAAGAACTTGCTCGCCGCGATCGCGCGCTCGAAGGACCGGGGGCTGGCGCGCGTCCTCTACGGCCTGGGTATCCCCAACGTCGGCGCCGAGACCGCGGCGCTGTTGGCGCGACACTTCGGCACGCTCGAGGCGATAATGGCCGCGGACGCCGCGACGCTCGCCGAGATAAAGGGCGTCGGCGACGTCGTAGGCCGCGGCGTAGTAGAATTCTTCCGCCGGCCCGAGGTCCGACGCGTCATCGCGAAGCTCAAACACGCCGGCGTGAAGCTGGAGGAGGACCGCGGCGACGAGGCGCCCCGGCCCTGGGCCGGCCTGACGTTCGTCATCACCGGCACGTTACCGCAAATGTCGCGGGAACAGGCGCAGGAGGCGATACGGGCGCGGGGCGGCAAGGCCGTCGCGAGCGTCTCGGCGAAGACGTCCTTTGTGATCGCCGGCGAGAAGCCGGGCACCAAGCTCGCGAAGGCCAAGAAGTTGGGCGTGAAGGTCCTCACCGCCGAGGAGTTCGCGCAAATGCTAAAAAAGCGCGTGTAGGGCCCGTTTTTAAACCGGCTTGCGATAAAGCCGAACGTCAGGCTAAGGAAGGGAAATAGATGGCGAAGTTAAGGTTCACCGACGGCCGTGAGATTTACGTAGACGAGAAGAATTTAGTCGCGGAGATTACGAGCGGCGAACGCGAATACGGTCGCGACATCTTGGAATACGACCCCTTCGCGAACCCGGGCGATGACGTAACGCTGGGCGACGTCGCCGCGGCCCTCAGGATCGCGAGAATTCGAACGGTGAAACCGGGCGACCTGCGGCGGGCCATCGCGAGGAAGAAAGCCGTCGCGGCGACGCTCCAACGGCTCGAGTTCGGCGTGAACCTATTCGCGTTAAAAGAGGCTCGCGTCCCGGAAGTCATCGACGGCTTTGCCCGAACGTTAATCGGTTCGCTGGCGGAACTAAAACATGTCAACGTCGCGCTCGCGACGAAGATACTTCACCTCAAAAGGGCCGCCCTCTTCCCTATCCTCGACCACTATATCTTCGCCTTTTACAGCTACATCTATAACGAAAGGAATAAAGAGCGGAACGTCGAGACCGCGGTCCGGCTCCTAAAAGAGTTCCGCGCCGACGGCCGGAACAACATCAACGTCCTCCAACGGCTGGCGGCGCGGATGAGCGAGGCGGCGAATGAGAAACTGGCCGCCGGGCAAAGGGTCGCCCTCTCGCCCGCGCGCGCCCTCGACCGCCTCATCTGGCGGCACGTTAAAAAGAGAACGGGGTAGGCGCGCCGAGGGCCCACTTCGCGCGCTCTCCCGACGTAAATGGGAAACAAACTCCTCTTCCTCTTCATCGACGGCGTGGGCATCGGCCCGGGCGACGCCGCGGTCAACCCGCTCCTCGCGGCGCGGCTCCCCGCCCTCGCGAGCCTGGTTGACATAGATATGGCTCGGTGGCGGGAGGGCGTGCACACCGAGCGGGCGTCGCTGGTGCCGCTGGACGCCACGCTGGGCGTGCCCGGCTTACCGCAGTCGGCGACGGGCCAGACGGCCCTCTTCACCGGCGTCAACGCCGCCAAGCTCCTCGGCCGCCATAAGGAAGGCCGCCCCAACCGCCTCCTCAAAAGCGTCCTCTACAAGCACGGCCTCCTCCCGGTCCTGTGCCGCGCGGGCCGGCGGGCGACGTTCGCCAACGCCTACACCGCGGCCTCCATCCCCCGCTACGTCGCCGGCGAGGCGCCGATGTCGTGCACCTCGGCGATGGCCTATTACGGCGAGGGGACCTTCCGCACGAGCGAGATGTTCAACCACGGCGAGGCGGTCTACTTCGACCTCACCGGCCGCTACGCCCGCCGCCGCGGCGACGACGTCAAGTTAATGACGCCCGGCGAGGCCGGCGCCGCCCTCGGGCGCATCGCCCGCGGCCACGACTTCACCCTCTACGAATACTTCCTCACCGACTTCGCCGGCCACCGCCGGAACCTCCGCCGCGCGGTCCGCTACCTCGAAGATATTGACGCCGCCTTAGGCGCCGTGTTAGAGTCCTATAAACTGGAGCGTGATTTATTAATCCTAACGAGCGACCACGGCAACGTCGAGGACCTTTCGGTAAAAACGCACACCCGCAACCCGGTGCCGCTTTTGGCCGCGGGCGCCGGGCATCGGGCCTTCGCCGCGCGGTGCTCCTCGATTGTGGATGTCGCCGCGGCGGCGTTCGCTTATTTGGACGTCGAGCCTACCGCCTACGGCGGCAAGCCGTTGGACGCCGAACTAATTCGTTTGCCCTAAAGCTATGGCCGAGCTCCTCCGCGTTGCGAACCTGAGCAAATACTTCGGCGGCCTCGCCGCCCTGAAGGATATTGACCTCACGATCGCGGAGGGCGAGATCGTCGGCCTTATCGGCCCCAACGGCGCCGGCAAGACGACGCTCTTCAACATCATAACCGGCA
>CAZJNB010000059.1:0-9641 GCA_964547385.1 uncultured bacterium | reverse complement strand
GTGTTGGAAGACGCCGCCGCCGCGGCCGCCCACCTCCGCGACATCATCGGCGACGACGCCGAAGTGGCCATCGCCGACCACCGCTACGGCTTCATTCGAGGTTTGATAAAGGACGCCGTCCGGCCCCGGGGCCCCTCCGCGGCCCGCTTGACCACCTCCGACAAAATAGACAAGGTCGTAACGAACCGCTTCCTGGGCCTTCCCCTCTTCCTGGGCGTAGCGTATCTGATGTTCGAGTTCACGTTCCGGCTCGCCGCGCCGGTGGTAGCCGCCTGCGAGAAGGCATTGGTTTGGCTCGGCGGTAGCGTCGCCGCGGCGACCGCGGGGACGCCGCCCCTCCTGACGAGCTTCCTCATCAACGGCGTCCTCGGCGGCGTCGGCAGCGTCCTCGTCCTCGTCCCCAACATCTTCTTGCTTTTTTTATTCATCGCCGTTCTCGAAGACTCCGGCTATATGGCCCGGGCCGCGTTTATTATGGACTCCCTCATGCACCGGCTCGGCCTCCACGGCCGCAGCTTCTTCCCCCTCATCCTCGGCTTCGGCTGTAATGTCCCCGCCATTATGGCGACGCGAACGCTGGAAAGCCGCCGCGACCGAATGATAACGATCCTCATCATCCCACTGATGTCGTGCTCGGCGCGCCTGCCGGTCTACATCTTGTTCGTGGGCGCGTTCTTCATGAGCCGGCGGGGACTGGTCATCTGGTCCCTCTATACCCTCGGCATCGTCCTCGCGATCGCGAGCGCGAAACTGTTCGGCCGCTTCCTCTTCCCCGGCGAGACCACCCACTTCGTAATGGAGCTCCCGCCCTACCGCCTCCCCACCCTCCGCGGCCTGGTGATCCATATGTGGGAGCGCGGCTGGCTCTTCGTCAAGCGCGCCGGCGGCATCATCCTCGCCGTCGTCGTCCTCCTGTGGGGGATGTCGAACCTGCCGCCGGGCGTGGCCTACGCGAGCCGCGAGAGCGTCGTCGGCCTGCTCGGCTCCGCCCTCTCGCCCCTCCTCCGCCCCGCGGGCTTCGGCCAATGGGAGGCCGCGGTCGCGCTCATCTTCGGCTTCGTCGCGAAGGAGGTCGTAGTGGGGACGCTGGGGACCCTCTACGGCGCGGCCGGCGCGGGCCTGACGGCGGCGCTGCGGACGACGTTCACGCCGCTCTCCGCCTACGCCTTTATGGTGATGACGCTCATCTACATACCCTGTATGGCGACCGTTGCCGTAATTCGCCGGGAGACGGCGTCGTGGCGCTGGACCCTCTTCGCCGTCGCCTACACCCTCCTCCTCGGATGGCTTATGGCCGTATCCGTCTACCAGCTCGGGCGCCTCTTCGGCTTGGACTGATATAGGATTGATATGTGGGAAACGATAATAATAATCGCCGTCGCCGCCGCGGGCGCCGCGGCCACCGCGTTCCTCCTCTGGCGGAGTATGCGGAAGGGGGCGTCCGGCTGCAGCGGCTGTCCCCACGGCTCGGGCCCGGAGGATTGCGCGCCGCCGCCAAGCGCTGTCCGCCCGCCGGATTGCGCCAAAGATTAACAAAAAAGCCGCCCTTCCGTCGGGCGGCCTTTCTCTTTATAGGCGGAAACTACAGCTTCGCCAAGCCCGCGTCCAAATCCGCGATGAGGTCGTCCGCGTCCTCCAGGCCCACCGACATCCGAACGTACCCCTCGCTCAAGCCGACCGCGGCCAGCTCCTCCGGCGGGTAGCCGCGGTGGGTCGTGGACGCCGGGTGTTCGATAAGCGTCAACACGTCGCCCAGGCTCACCGCCTGGACGCAGAGCGTGAGGCCGTCGAGGAGGCCCTTGGCGCCGTCGTAGGAGGCGACGTCGAAGCCGACCATACCGCCGAAGAGGCGCATCTGACGCTTGGCGATGTCGTGGCCCGGGTGGCTCGGGAGGCCGGGGTAATAGACTTTCCGCACCTTATCGTGCCCACTGAGGAAGTCGGCTATCTTCTGGGCGCTCGCGCAGTGGCGGTCGAGGCGGAGCGGCAGCGTTTTCAAGCCGCGGAGGAAGAGGAACGCGTTGAACGGCGACGTCGTCGCGCCCAGGTCCTTATACGTCGTCGCCCGAATGTCCGCCAGCGCCGCCGCCGGCCCGGCGAGGACGCCGCCGATACAGTCGCCGTGGCCGCCGATATATTTGGTCGCCGAGTGGACCGCGTACGTCGCGCCCAACTTTATCGGTTGGGTGAGATACGACGTCGCGAACGTATTATCTACGGCGAGGGGAACGCCCGCGGCCCGGGCGACGGCCGCGACCGCGGCGATATCCACAATATGGAGGAGCGGGTTCGACGGCGTCTCCACGAATATTAACTTCGTGTTCTCCCGAACGCCCTTCTCGACCGCGTCCGCGGTCATCTCCGTCTGAAACGTAACCTCCACCCCCAAGCGCGGGAAATGTTTGGTGAATAGTTCGTACGTGCCGCCGTAGAGTTCTTTCTGGACGAGGAGGTGGTCGCCCGCGGAACAGTGGTAGAGCGCGAGCGCGTTTATCGCGGCGAGGCCCGAGGCGAAAGTAAGACCCGCCTCCGCGCCCTCCAGCAAGGCGATGTTCTTCTCCAACTTCTCGTTCGTCGGGTTCGCGAGACGAGTGTAGAGGTAGCCCTCCTCCTCCTTCGCGAAGAGGGCCGCGCCGCGCTCGGCACTGCCGTAGGCGAACGTCGAGGTTTGGTATATCGGCGTCGCGACGGCGCCGGTCCGCTCGTCCACCGGCGAAACGCCTTGGACCGCGAGCGTATGGAAGTCCAGCTCTTTCACGCTACCTCCCTATGGTTCCCTTACGGTCGTTAAACGCCGGCCTCTTTCCGCCAATATAAGGCCGCGGCCCGGCGTTGTCAAGCGACGGCTCAGCGCGTTACCACCATCTTGCGCGCCGCGGCGGCGCCGTCCGCCGCCCGAAGCTGGTAAAGATACACCCCCGCGGCGAGGGTCGCGACGTCAACGTTCACGGCATGGGCGCCCGCACGCCGAAAACCCTCGCACAACGTCGCGACGCGGCGCCCGGCGAGGTCGTAGAGCTCGAGCGTAACCGTCGTCCCCTTCGCGAGGGTGAACGGCACCGTCGTCGCGCCGCGCGCCGGGTTGGGATAACTCTGGCCGAGGGCGAACGCCGTCGCCCGCGCCGCGGCGCGTTTCGGGCCGAACGTCGTCGTATCGCCGCCCGGCGCTACCGCCTCCAGCCAATAGTCGTACGCCGCGCCGGCGACTACGGAACCGTCCCGAAAGACGTACGGTTCCTCGGCTAGGAGGCCGTCGTTGACTTTTATAATCGGCGGCGCGTACGACGGCGACATCACCCGCCGGCGGTAGACGTTGAACCCCGCGAGCGGGCCGCCGCTCCCCACCGCCCAGCTCAGCTCGAGCGCCCCGTCGCCCGGGCTAATCCTAAAATAACTCAGCGTTACGCCGCCCAGCGTATTGCGGAAGACGTAGCTCGGCGCCGGCTCATCCCAATTCGTTACCGCCAGCTCGAGGTCCGTCGAATAGACGTAGCCGAACTCCACGTTCCCGACGCCGGCCCGCGGCGCCCGCGCGAGCGAGACCCATCCGCTCTCCAGGTGATAACAGAACTCCGCCGGCGCCAGCGTCCGGCCTTCCACCCGCGCGGATACAAATTCCTGTAGCGGCGCGTTCGCCAGATACCATAACTTCCGAGAGCCGTCGCCGTCGTAGCGCTCGGCGGCGATGAAACGCAGGCCGTCGTTATCCACGTCGCCCCACATCGCCTGCTCGCACACCAGCGCCTCGCCCGTCGGATAATAGGACCACGCCGGCGAGCCGGCGAAAGAGCCGTTGACGTTTTCGAATACCTCCAGCGGCGCCCACCACCCGCCCGCGGCCAGGTCGAGGTCGCCGTCGCCGTCGGCGTCGCCCAGCTTCACGCACGACGCGTAGTTAATCGGCGCCGACCAACGGTAATCTCCCTCCAACGTCCCGCCGACGTTGCGGTATAGCTCCACCAGGCCGGCGCGATTGTCCGACGCCACCATATCCCGCCAGCCGTCGCCGTCGACGTCGCCGAAGGTCAATTGGTTATAATCGCCGCTCGCGGAAGACGACCACGCCGGCGTCGGGTTCAAAACGCCGCCCACGTTCTCGAACAGGATGCACGGCCCGCTATGACCCGCGGCCGCGAGGTCCAGGTCGCCGTCGCCGTCCACGTCGCACCAGGCCACGTCGTTGAAGTCATAGTCGATGGGCGTCCGCCACGAGGCGACGCGCTCGAGGGTGCCGCCGTCGTTCCGATAGACCAGCACCGGCGCCGTCCCGAAATAGCCGGAGACCGTCGCGAGGTCCAGGTCGCCGTCGCCGTCCACGTCGCCCAGCGCGCACGAGAAGCTGTTGTCCGGCTCCGCGTTCCGCCACACCGGCCATACGCTGAGTTGTCCCCCCTCGTTCTCGTAGAGCTGTTCCAGCTCGGGGTCCAAGAGAGCGGCTATTACGACGTCGGCGTCGCCGTCGCCGTCTACGTCGCCTACGTCGAGGTGGCCGTCGTAGCCGAAGTCGCCGCTCCGCCAGCTCGCCTCCGCTTCCAGCTCGCCGCGCCGGTTGTAGAACACGGCGTCGGCCTCGCTCGCCATATCGTTGCCGTTGGCCACGACGAGGTCCAGCCAGCCGTCGCCGTCGAGGTCCGCGAAGGCCCCGCCGGTCGCGTATTCCTCATCCACCGACCGCCACCACGGCGTATCCTCCAACGGGATAACGGCGGCCGCCGGGCCCGCGAGCACGAGCGCCGCGGCGCATACCGCCCGCGCCGCCAACCTTCTATCGAGCCTTATGTAATTCCCGAAGCCGATGTTCATCTCTGGGCTACCTCTTCGCCTTCGCCTCCAGCCACACCCGCCCGAGCCGCACCTCGGCGCCGCCCTCGTCCCCAAGCGCCACCCGCGCGCCGGCCACCGCGGCCAAGTTGATTTTCTTCCCCTCTTCGAACGTCAAATTGCCGCCGCTCCCCTTTACCTTTAAAAGAACCCGCTCGCCGGCAACCGCCAGGTCCAGCCGGGCCCGCGTCCACTTCCCGGGCGCGAGCAGGAAGACCTCTTCGTAATATGCGCCGGCGTCGTCTTCGCACCGGACCGTCGCCGTTACGGCCGCGGCGCCGCCGTTATAAAGCTCGAAGACGGCCGCGACGAACGTCCGCCAATCGCTCAGCGGCGGCCGGAACGCGAAGCGGCCCTCCCGTCCCCCTTTCAACCATCCGCGCAGGGCCGGGCCGCCGGCCGCGTTCCCATCGGCCACGGCGCCGGCCTCGGCGAAACCCTTCGCCGAAAACTTAGGCGGAACGGCGCCGTCGTTGAATATATAACGCCATAGGCCGCGGCGGAGCGAAATATCGCCCCGGCCGCCCGCGCCCGCGGCGCCGCCGCGTTCGTAGCCGGGCGCCGTCGCTACCAGCGGCCGACCCCGAGGTATATATCGTATCTCGTAACGACCGTCGTCATCGGTAACCGTCGCCAGCGGCCCGGCGCGCACGACCGCGCCCACGACCGGCTCGTCCTCGTCGTCCACCACTCGCCCGGCGATCGTGTTTTCCCCTACGCTCTGCCCCCACTTCGCCTTGACGAGGGCAAGGGCCGCGGCCTCGCGGGCCCGATAAAACGTCGCCGGCTCGAGCTCGCCGTAGCGCGGCGCCACCGGAACGACGGCCGCGGCAAGCTCGTCCGCGTAACGGCCCAGGCCCGCGTCGTCGAGCATCGCCAGGTATTCGTAATCCTCCGCGGCCTCCCGCGCCAACTTGAGCCTAACGCTCGGCAAAGGCGCCGTCGAACCCGCTTCGGGCGGCGGGTAAAGCAACGCCCGGGCGCCGTTGCCCCACCGGTTGCGCGGCTCGGCGTCGAGCGGCCGCGGGCCCTTTCCGGGGAAATAGGAGACGTCCTCCAACCACAAGCCGTCGCCGCGGAAACGCCACGCCGCCCACGCGATGAGGCGATGGTCGCTCGCCGGCCGGTCGATATAGTCGGCGAGGCCGCCGGCGCGGTAGCGGACCTCGCCGCCGGCCCGCTTCGCCGCCGCTACGGCCTCGGGATAGGCCGCGCCCTCGGCAAAGCTGAACGTCGCGACGCCGGCCGCCTCCTCGGCGTCCGCGGCCGTTACGAAGTGTTCGGCCATAAGGGCCTTATACTTCTCGATAACCGCGCGGCCTTCCTCCGCCGCCGCCTTTATGCCGTATAAACGGCAAACCTCGTCCTCATCCAAGCCCGCGAGGAACGAATAGCGGCCGGGCGACGGCATCACGAAGTCCCACACCGTAAGCTCGAGCGGGACCGTCGCGGCGCCGCCGGACCACTTAAATTCCAGCCGGCCCTTATATTTGCCGGCAAAGGTATCGGCGGGAACGTATATGTCGAACCATAAGACGGTGTTTTCGCCGCCGGCGACGTCGACGTGCCCCACGACCGGGACGAGGGCGTCGGGCCAGCGGCCGCGCGCGCCTACGGTGAAGCCGCTCGAGGGGTCCACCGAGGGCCAATCCACCGGAACGTAGACCTCGCGGAAGACCCGCACGTGGGAACCGGCAAGCGTTCCCCGCAAGCCCTCGAGGTCGTATATCCGGAAGGATATTTGGCGGGTCTCGTCCGAGCGGACGACAAGTTGGAACGATTCCCACTCGCCCCGCGCGGCCTTAATAGCAACGCGCTCGCCGTTCCACACGTCCGTTGCCTCGGCGCGAGGCGCATCGGGGGCCACTTTAACGGTGTTGCTCTCCGCCCACAACCCGACGGCCGCGGCCGCCGGACCCACGGCGGCGAGTAACGCCGAAACTACCGCTAAGGCTACGCGTTGACGCAAGGCTTGCGAAGATTATGGCCCGGGGAAGATACGCCCGTCGCTCGCGGACGAACGGCCTTCACCGGAAAAGCGCTTTAATTTTGCCCATACTCGCCGGCGTTGACGCGCGGCCGAGCAGGGACATCGTTATCCGTAATGCATCCGTAATGCAAGCGAGCATAACACAGCTCTCCCCTTTATACAATTCGCTATCGGCCACGCGTCGCCCTTCCGGCTAAGACCTTTTATGTTATATTACCCGCGGCGAGGGGCCGAATATTAGCGCGCTAATGCTCCCTGATAGCGACAAAGTCCGAAAGCTCTCGGAGCTAACGTCGCCCTGCCGCCTGTGCCCGCACCGGTGCGGCGCCGCCCGCGACCGCGGCGAACGAGGGAAATGCGGCGTAGGGCTCGAGCCGCTCGTGGCTTCCGCCGGTCCACACTTCGGCGAGGAGCCGGAGCTCGTAGGCTCGGGCGGCTCCGGCACCATATTCTTCGCCGGCTGTAACCTCTCCTGCGTCTTCTGCCAAAATTACGAAATCAGCCACTTATGCCAAGGCCGGGAGACGACGCCCGCCGACGTCGCGGAGCTGATGCTCGCGCTCGAGCGCCGACGGTGCGAGAACATAAACCTTGTAACGCCGACGCACGTCGCGCCGGCTGTCGCCGCGGCGCTCGCGCTCGCGCGGGCCCGGGGCCTTTCGCTTCCCATCGTGTATAACTGCGGCGGCTACGAGAGCGTCGCGACCCTCGAGCTCCTCGAGGGCTTCATAGACATCTATATGCCGGATATGAAATACGGCCCGGCCGCGGCCGCCGCGGCCCTCTCGGACGCGCCGGGCTATTTTACACACGCGAAGGCGGCGCTCCAAAAGATGCACCGCCAAGTCGGCGTGTTGACACTCGACGGCCGCGGCGTCGCAACCCGCGGCGTCCTCATCCGCCACCTCGTCCTGCCCGAGAACCTCGCCGACAGCGAGCCGGTGTTACAATTCATCGCAGACGAATTGTCGCCGGATTCGTACGTCAATATTATGGCGCAATACCGGCCTTATTATCGCGCCCACGAAGTCGACGCGCTCGGCCGGCCGCCGACGCGCCGCGAAATGGCGGAAGCAAAACGGTTCGCCCGCGGTTTGGGATTATTGAGGGGGCTCGAATAGCGAGCCGGCGGCCCGAGGGCCGCCGTCGCGATGTGGAGGCGAGCGGATTCGAACCGCCGACCTACGGCTTGCAAAGCCGCCGCTCTGCCAGCTGAGCTACGCCCCCGTCCCCCTATAATAAGACCGCCGCCGGCCGCGGTCAAGCGGTAGCTCGCGCCAACCGCCGGAGCCAACGGGCCGCGGCCGCGGTCGCGATTACAAGCAAGAGATAGGGCGCCCACGCCGTCGCCGCGGGCGCGCCGCCGCGGAGTTGGGCGAATACCGGCCATATATCGAGGAGGGCCCGCTCGTCTCCCTTAAGGCCCGGCGGCGGCCGGTCGAGCCAGCGGAGCTCACCGCGGTGGACGTAGTAGTCGAACGTCCGTGCAACCGCCAGGCCGGCATACTTAAACTGCGCCGGTATCTGCGCGTAGCGCGGGTTGACGCGTCCCTCGGGAAGCCAACGGCGATAGTTCACCTGCGAGCGGTCGCCCAAGATCGCCGCGGCGATGTCGTTCTGGGTAAGCTGGTAGTCCGCGGCAACGGCGGCGACGTTCAGCAGTACCCCCGCGACGGCGAACGCCGCGACGGTTACCTTGACCGCGCGCCGCCGCCACGGCGCCAAAACGGCCGCGGCGCTCAATATCATCCAGAACAAGTAGGCGTAGCGCAACCCCCACGCCCAACTCGAATATGTCGTAAAGAGAACGGCGCCGGCGAGGGCGAGCGGCGGAACGACCAAGAAGAGGACCCGGGCGCCGTAGGCGCGCGCGAGCGCCGCGGCGGCGACGACGCCGAACGCCGCGAGCGGGCAATATATAATAACGTTGTGCATGTTGGGCGAGAGGAAATAAACCCATACGAACTTCGCGCCGAAAAGGAGCGGCCCGCCGCTCTCGAGCGGCGTGAACCGCGCCGCGATAAGGTTCGTGAAGAACGGGAGGGTGTTGTAGGCAAAGTCGCCCGCGCTTCCCCGCGCGTACCAATTATATAGGGGGACGACGGCCGCGACCGCGACAAAGCCGAGCGCAAAAAGCGCCGCCCCCCAAACGCGCCCTTTTCCCCATAAGGCGAGCGCGAGCCAGAGAACGACGGCGGTCGCGGCGAACGCCAAGAGCTCGTAGCGAATGGTGAACGCAAAGCCGAGCGCCGCGCCCGCGCCGAGCGCGTATCCCACGAATCCTCTCCGCCGGCGACGCCACCCGACGACCGTCAACGCGACCGCGAGGAGCGTAAAGAAGCCGGCGACCGGCTCGTTGAAGTCGAACGTCGCGTAGGCGAAGACGGGCGTCGCCAAGCCGAAAACGAGCGCGCCCGCCAGCGCGCGCCGCCGCGCCAGCCCGAGATGCCGCGCGAGCAGGAAGACGAGGACCGCGGCCGCGGCGCTCCAGGGAATGTTGTTGAGCGACGCCAACGTATAACTGAGCGGGACGGCCGCCAACGCCGGCACCACCTTGGTCGCCGCGGCGGCCGCCAGGACCGGCGGAACGAAGCAGAAGAGGCCGCCGAGGGGAAAGTGGATGTAGAGCTCGCCGTTTCGGCCCGGGTAAAAGTAGGAGCCGACGCGGGACTCCTTACCGATCTGGTCGTGGTCGAAGTGGAGCTGGCCGCGGTGAATTGCGTTCTCGGCCCACGTCAGTTTGAAAGACGCGTCCAGCAAGTAGAAGTGCCCCGGCGCGGCCAGGCCGTAGAGACCGGCCAACGTTAAAAAAAGGGCGGCCGCGATCTTT
>CAZJNB010000058.1:0-9657 GCA_964547385.1 uncultured bacterium | reverse complement strand
GGTGCTCTTCCGATCTATGCGCAGGCGCGCGAGGAAGAAAACGATTACCGGCGCCTCGAAGATTAGGCCGGTGGCGAGCAGGAGGCGGAGCGCGAGCGACGCGTAACTGCCCAACGTCCAATTGGCCGCGAGCTTGTCCGTTTCGAAGGAGCGGAAAAAGCGCATCGCCGGGAAGAGCATATAGTAACCGAAGGCCACGCCGGTGGCGAAGCAGGCCGAGGTGGCGACGACGAACGGCAGCGCGTATCTCTTCTCGCGGCGGAGCAGGCCCGGCGCGACGAAGCGCCATACCTGGTAGAAGATGAACGGCGAGGTCGCGACCAGGCCGGCGATGAAGGAGACCGCGAGGTAGACGACGAACGCCTCGACCGGTTTGATGTATTGGAAGTTGCCGCCGCCGGGGGTGAGGAGGAGGTTGACGAGGCGCTCGGCGAAGAAGAACGCGCCTACGGTCCCGGCCGCGGCGGCCGCCAGGATCCATAACAGGCGGACCCGTAGTTCCTCGAGGTGCTCGAGGAACGTCATCTCGTTGGGGTTTTTACGGGGCATAATAAAAAGCTCCGGCTCGTTGCCGGAATATAACTTTAATCGCCGCGAGCCGCAAGAAGGCCGCGGCGCCCTAAAACGGCGGCGCGAAGTCCGGGTGGTCGGTGAGCCATTTCCTTTGCGCTTTTACGACGCCGTGTTCCTTATCAATCCCGTAACCTATTAAGTAGCCGAGGGCGAAACTTATAGGTGGTATTATTATCATAATCGCGTAAGCTCCCACTTCGTCGCCCGTGAACGCTGCGTTTAAACTAAATAGAGAAGCAAAGCCTGACCCGACAAGTGTGAAGCACGGCGCGATGATCCAACGTGAAAACCCACGGTTCTTTTTGATTACCTCTTTAGGAACGAGGGTGCCGTCGGGGTAAAAATACACGTTTTTACCGGCGGCATCTTCGCCGTAATAGGGCCAAAAAATAGCGCCGCGTTTTCGGGTTCCAATAATACGGTAGACCTCTCCCGCGAGTTCCGCTTCCTTGGGTAAGCGATATTTACTGCCCACGAACCACGAATACGTCGCCGTCATACTCCCGGGTTCTTTTAGCCGGAAGCCTTGCCAAGTCTCAAAGGTAGAACCGTCGGCTTCGGGGACGAAGACCACCGGGGCGTCTGCGGTGCCTTTTATTACGAGCGCGCCCGCGACGTTGAATTCGACTTTGCGGCTCTTGCCGTGTATAAGGAAGGTGCGCGACAGCGCGTCCCGCCGGGCGATGGTTACGCGCGTCCCCGGCTCAACCGTTAGCGTAACATCCGGCGCCAATTCGACATCGCCCGCGACGAATACTTCGTTTCGCCACGTCGTGTCTTCCCCAATTATTCCGGCGACGCCGGGACCTTTATATTCGGCGGCCGCAGCTAAGGCCGTCGCGGCCGCCAGCGTGAGCGCTAAATATATTAACGTTTTCATTCGTGAAAGTGCCGCAACCCGAATTAGGCTACGGCGCCGAAGTCATCCTATTTGGGCGCTACAGGACTCGAACCTGTGACTTCTGCTCTGTGAAAGCAGCGCTCTACCAACTGAGCTAAGCGCCCGCGTGGTGCACCCGCAATTATAGGTTCGCTCCCGGGCGAAGTCAACGCCGGAAATTCCCGGCTGGCGGTTACGGCGTCGGCGCGCCGAGCCCTACGAGTCTACGCGCGTAGGCCCGCGCGGCCCACCAGCCGACGCGCGCCGGGTGGTCCATTATCGCTGTTCGCGCGGTGCACACCATCCAGCACGGCGTCGGGCACGCGTCGCCGGCGGTGGCCAAGAGCTGCCGCCGCCGCTCGCCGGCCCAGATGTCCTCGAAGCCCTGCTCCCGGAGGTTGCCCATTCGTTCAGCGCGCATATTGCACAGGAATACGTCGCCGCCCGGGTCGAGGTAGAAGAAGCGGTCGCCCGCGCGACAGGGGAGGGGCCGCCGTCCCGTCATGGCCAGCTGGGCCAGGGCGGCGGCGAAGTAGGCGCGCGCCGCGGCCCGACGCGATACCTCGCGAAGGTAGAACGCGGCGGCGTCTTCGGCCGCGGCGGCGACGTCCGCGGGAGCCGGGACGGCGTCCGCGCCGGGGCGGAAGTAGTGTTCGGACGTATGCGTCGCCGCGAGGCTGAGCGGCAGGCCGAGCTCCTCGGCCAGGGCGGCGACGCCGCGAAAGTCGCGTACGTTGGCCGCGGAGATCGTGAAAGCGATATGGAGCTTTCTCCCGAGGAGGGGGGATAACTTTTCGATAGTAACGAGCGCTTTCTGGAACGACCCGGGCGCCCGGCGGATGCGGTCGTGGGTGCTCTCGAGGCCGTCGAGGGAGACCGCGACGCGGACGTCGGGTATGTCCCCCTGGACCTCGCGGACGACTTCTTCGGCCCGCGCGGGAAGGGTGCCGTTGGTGGAGATCGTTATCTCGGCTTCGGCGGCGGTGGCTACGGCCCGGGCGCAGGCGGCCAGGTTCGCCAGGAGGAAAGGTTCGCCGCCGCTGAGGTTGACGAAGCGAAGGGTGGGGGGGAGTTTTCGCAGAACGTCCGGCGTCAAGCTCTCGTCGTCGCCGCGCGCGCCCAGCTCGCACGTCGAGCACCGGAGGTTGCACCGATAGCTCAACGCGACGACGGCGTCGATGGGGCCTTTATTTGCGGGCACGACTACGCGCCCCCTTCTTCAATAACGGCGTCGAACAACGCCTCGTATTCGTCGAGCATCCGGCCTACGCCGTAGCGCCGCGCTACCGCGGCCCGCGCCTTTTCGCCCATCTGCCGTCTTCGCGCGGGCGCCGCGACGAACGTTTGGATAGCCGCCGATAGTTCTGCCGGCGACCCCGGCGTAAAGGTCAGGCCGGCGTCTCCCGATAGCATCGCCGGCACTTCGCCCACGGCGCCGGCGACGGCGGCGAGGCCGAACGCCATCGCCTCCAACAGCGCCATCGGCGTCGCCTCCCTATACGACGGTAAGACGAAAAGGTCCGCGGCCTGGTAGAGCGGCGAGACATCGCCGAGGACGCCCAGGAACGCGAAGCCGGCGCCGGGCTTTCGGCGCGCGCGTTCCTCTAAGCGGCGTCGCTCCGGGCCTTCGCCGGCGACTACCAGAAACGGGCGTATTTCTTTCTCGAGCAACGCCAACGCGTCTATGAGGACGTCTATGCCCTTTACGGCGGTAAGGCGACAGGCCGTCGCGGCGAGCGTAACATCGGCCGGGAGGCCAAGGGTGTTGCGGGCGCGATGCCGTTGCCCGGCGTCGACGGGCGGCGGGAGAGGGACGCCGTTGGGGATGACGTTAATTCGGCTTCCGTTCGGAAGCGCTAACATAGGGATTTGGGCTTCGGCGACCACTACGACGGCGCGAGCGCCGCGCAAGGCTTTGGCCCACCCGCGGCGGCGCGTGCCCGGGACGGGGACGTGGAAGAGGACGATATACGGCGGTAGCCGGCGCGCGAAGAGCGGTAGTAATCTCAAGACGTTATTGTGGTCGAGGGCCGCGAGGAGGTCGTAGCCGCGGAGCTCGGCGAGGAGACTCCGCCACCGCGTCGGCCGCGCAAGGATATTTTCCTCTACGACGAAGCCGTCGCTTTGGAGCGCCGCGCCGAGAGGGCCCATTTCGCGGAGCAAGAAGAACGCGACCGTACAGTCGCGCGCCTTCAAGCCGCGGGCCAACGTCGCGAGCTGGCGCTCGGCGCCGCCGACGGCCAACGTCGACGCGAGGAGCGCGACCTTACGGGTGGGCGAGTTCGGCATAGAACGCGGCTACTTGTTCGTCCCGCGCCGCCGGCGCAAGCTCTCGCTCGGCGTAACGGCGGCCGCCCGCGGCCAGCGCGCGCCAGCGCTCGCGGTCCGTTAAGAGGGACGTTACGGCTAGGGCGAAGTCGGCGTCGGCGTCGGCGATGAGGATTTCCGCGTCGGCGCGCGCGCCGATGCCCTCGGCCCCCACCGGCGTCGTTACGACCGGCAGGCCGTGGGCCAGGGCCGTTAGGACCTTTATCTTTATGCCGGCGCCCACCCACAGCGGGACGACGGCGACGGCGGCGCCGGCCAACCGGGGCGAAATATCGGCGACCGCCGGCTCGAACGAAACGGAGGTATCGCGCGCGGCGAGCCGTCGAAGACGTCGCCGCGGCCGCTCGCCGTAGATGACGAAGCGCGTGGCCCCGACGGCCTCTTTTACGCGGGGGTAGATGTCTTTCAGGAACACTTCCAGGCCGTGGCGGTTGGCGGCTCGTCCGGTTCCGCCGAAGTAGATGAGGGTGTGGCTTTCGAAACCTCGGCAGAGGTCTTTTGAGGGTGGTAGGTCCACGATGGGGAAGACGACGTGCGGCGGCCGGGCCGTATAAGGAGCGATGGCTTCGGCGTCGGCCGGGCTCAGACATAGGACCGCGTCGAACTTCCGGCACGCGGCCAGCTCCAGGCCGCGGCGGCGTAGATAGGTCATATAATGAATGAGTTTAAATATCGGGTTCTTCGTTACGGCGACGAGCCGGCGGTTGGCGTTAAACTCGGCGTCGTGTTTCAAGAGTATTTTTTTCGTTGCCTGGACGGCGTCGCCCGAGGGATAGAGGTACCAGTATTCGAACTGGACGAGGTCCGCCTGGCGCGCGGCTTCGGCCACCGCCCGCCGGAAGATGGGGGGATTGAAATACCAGAGGTCGAGGGGCGACGCGCTCAGCCACGCCGCGCCGGCGTAGAGGAATTTGTATACGGCCCGGTGCCAGCTACTCTTTTTATTCGGCATCAGGACCGGCGTTAGGTGGACGCCGATGTCCGCGAACGCTTGGGCGTATGCCCGTTGGCCTTCCGATTCGATAAGCGCGACGAGCGTAACGTCGTGCCGCCGCGCGAGGGCCCGAAGGAGATTATAGGTCACTACGTCGGTCCCGGTCGTCGGCGGGTAGGGGAGGCGGTGTTTGGCTACGACGATGCGGGCCATATCACGTCAGCCGGTGAAGAGCGTTAACATCTTGGCGGCCTCCGTTCCCGCCGGCCCGAGCGGGTCGGCCGCGAAGGCTTCCCGCCAGAAACGGAGGGCCGTGGAGAGGTCGCCGCGGTCCTTGGCGATAACGCCGAGGAGTAGTTTGCACCGGGGCGTGCGGTCGGGCAACGACGGGTCGCCGCGGTAGGCGGCGAGGGCGAAGTCGAGGTCGGCGGCGGCCTTGGCTTTATCCCACAGCAGGTAGTTCGTCTCGACGGCGGCGGCGGCGCGCCACACGCGGGGGAGGGGGTCTTGTTGATGCTGTGCGATATATCGGTTCAACGCGGTGTGGCCTTTATAAATGTCGAGGTAGCGGAGGAGTATGAACGCCGCGCCGCGGCTTTTGAGGAAGTAAAGGCGGCCGAGCGCGGCCTGCGCCAACGGCGTATCAGGCGAGGCCGAGATGCGGGCCCACGCCTCTTCGACGGTAACGCCGTCGCGCGTCTCCGCGCGGGCGACGAGCGCGGCGACTTCGCCGTAGGTCCGCGGCGGCGGGCCGGCCGCCGCCAGCGAAGTAGAGGCGATGAGTATTAATGTCGGCGCCAAACGCATTAGAAACCCGGGTGGGCGCTGGCGTAGAACGCGAGGTCGCCGTGGACGTTTAGCTCGGCCCGCCAATCGAAATAGGCCGGGCCGCGCATATGGAGCCGGAGCGCCGGCCCGAAGGCGTAGTCGAAGTCTTCGAAGCGGAAAGGTTGCCCGGGGTCCCAGGTGCGGCCGGCGTCCGCGAAGACGACGCCTTCGAACCACGCGTCGAATATGGGCGAGGGAAAAAGGTTGCGGCGTATCTCGCCGGAGGCGAGGAAGGCCCGCGTCCCGACGGTCCGGTTAGAGTTCACCGTCCGGAGGCCGTCGATGCCGTGGATAGAGAGCCGGCGGATATAGGGGGTGCCGTCCGTCGCGGCGCCGCCGCGGAGGCGACCGGCGAAGACGACCTTGCCGAAGGGCGAAACGTAGCCGCGGAGGTCGTATTCGCCGCGACCGTAGCTGTAGTCGCCGATGCGCCGGTTCGCGAGTTCGCCTTCGACGCGGACGTATGCGCCCCGCGTGGGGTAGAGGTCGTCGTCGCGGCCGTCCCATTCGGCGTAAGGCCGGAGCGCCGCCAAGCGGCTCACGTCGGCGACGCCGAAGCGCCCGAAGGGGTCGCCTTTGAAACGGCCGCCGTAGTAGTTGATGTATTCGCCGAGGAGGGCGAGCCCTACGGTCGCGCGGAGGGTGGCGATGTAGCCCAGCGAACCTTCGACGCCCGCGGCGTCGTTATAGAACCATTCGCCGGCGAAGCCCCGGTCGTTCTCGACGGAGCTCAAACGGCCGTTTTCGTAGAAGAAGGAGGCGGCCGAGACGAGGGGGAGGCCGAAGGCCCACGACTGTTCGTAAAATAGCCGTTCGCGGTCCAAGCCGAACTCGGCGCCCAAGGTTACGGCCCGTCCGGCGATGTTCTCTTTGCTGAAGTAAGCTTGCCGCGTGGAGGCGGCGAGGTGCCAGGTGGTACCTTCGGCGACGTCGACCATAATTACGGCTCGCGACGGCTCGGCGCGCGGGAGGTCGAATACGTTCACGCGCGCGAAGAATTGGGTATTTTGGAGGTTCTGTTTTGTGAGCGCGATCTTCCGGGCGAGCTCGTCCTCGCTAAGGACGTCGCCTTCTCGGAACTCGCAATAATTGATAATGATTTCCCGGGCCGTGACGGTGTTTCCGTAGGTGCGGATTTCGGCTACGACGACGCCGCGTTCGGCCGGGGCCGCGTTAGCGGTCGTCGCGAGGAGGAGCAGGAACGCGGCGGCGGGGGCGAACGTCGCGGGAGGCCAAAAACAACCACGGCGGCAGCCGTGGCGGCGCGGACGGTTGGCGCTCACGTTATAAGTTCACGAGCTCTTCGCCGTTGGGGCCTATCGCCGCTACGGTCGCCTCGGCGGTGAAGATCTTGCCGGCCAGACGGAGGATATCCTCGGCCGTAACGGCCTCGACGCCCGCCAAAGTCTCTTCCAAAGTGACGTACCTTCCCAAATAGACCTCGTGCCGGGCGTTCCGGAACGTCCGGGCGGCGGTAGATTCCAGCGACAACATCAACGTTCCTTTTAGATATTCCCGGGTGCGGCTGAGTTCGTCGGCGGTGATTTTGTGCTCGCCGAGCTCTCGGCATTGCGCCAGGATGAGGTCGCGGGTCTGGACGGCCGTTTCCGGCTTGGTCCCGGCGTAGGCGACGAGGGCGCCGCTATCGCGGAAACTTCGGCCGTAGGCAAAGACGGCGTAGGCCAGGCCGCGTTCTTCGCGGACCTTTTGGAACAGGCGGCTGGAGGTGTTTCCGCCGAGGAGGGTGGTCAGCGCGGCGAAGACGTAGCGGTCTTGGTGGCCGAAAGGGAGCCCCGGGAAGGCGACGCAGAGGTGGGTCTGTTCGGTGTCCTTGGCCACGCCCGCGGCAAAGGACGGGAGTTTCCCGTCGCCGGTGGTAGGGGCGTCGGGCGTTTTATTGACCTCGGCGAAGTATTCTTGGGCGGTGGCGACGAATTCTTCGGCCTCGAAGTAGCCCGCGGCGGCGATGACGATGCGGTCGCCGGTATAAACGTGCCGGCGGTAGTCCTGGATGTCGTCTCGGCCGATGGCGGCGACGGTCTGGAGGGAGCCGAGGACGGGCATACCGATAGGCCGGTCCGGTCGGAGGGCGCGCATAATGAGGTCGTGGACTTTGGCGTCGGGGGAGTCTTCGTAGAGGCGGATCTCCTCGGCGACGACGTTCTTTTCTTTGGCGAGTTCGCCCGGGGGGACCGTCGAGCGTAGGACCATATCGGAGAGGACGTCGAGAGCGAGGGGAAGGTGTTCGTAGAGGACGTGGGCATAGAGGACGACGTTTTCGGTTTCGGTGAAGCCTTCCAGCGCGCCGCCGACGCCGTCGAGCGCGGCCGCGATCTCGACGGCGGAACGGCCGGCGGTGCCCTTAAACAACATATGCTCGAGGAGATGGCAGATGCCGTTGTGGGCGGGCGGCTCGGTAACGACGCCGGCGTGGCACCACACGCCGACGGCGACCGAGCGGACGGCGGGGATAGGCTCGCAGATTATCCGGACGCCGTTAGCGGCGACCTTTTTTATCGCGGCGGTTGTCGCGGCGGCGGTCATCTCTTTTATGGGGCGAGCGGTTGGGCTGGTCGCCGCCCGGCAGTAACGCCCGGCGGCTGAGGTTGACGCGGCCCATCTCGTCGATTTCGGTAACTTTGACCGTTACTTCGTCGCCGATGTGGACGGCGTCTTCCACCCGGTTCACGCGTTTCGTGTCGAGCTCGGAGATATGGATCATCCCGTCGACGCCGGGGAGTATTTCCACGAAGGCGCCGAATTTCATAAGGCGAGTTACTTTGCCGGTGAAGACGGCGCCGACTTCGGGGTCGGTCGCGAGGGCCTTGACCATCTCCATGGCTTTGGTGGCCGCGGCCTCGTCCGGCGAGGCTATGGTAACTTTGCCGTCCTCCTCGATATCGATCTCGGCGCCGGTCTCGGCGATGATGCGGCGGACCATTTTCCCGCCCGGGCCGATGACGGTGCCGATTTTCTCGACGTTAATATAGGTGATGAAGATACGCGGCGCGTAGGGGGATAGTTCCGGCCGCGGCTTCGGGAGCACGGCGTCCATCTCGTCGAGGATACGGCCTCGGGCCTCGCGCGCGAGCGCGAGCGTTTCGCGGATAATATCAAGTGTAAGGCCGCGGGTCTTCGTATCCATCTGGAGGGCGGTTATGCCGTCGCGCGTCCCGGCTATTTTGAAGTCCATGTCGCCGTGGTAGTCCTCCAGCCCCTGGATGTCGGTTAGCAGGACGTGGCGTTCGCCGTCGGTGATAAGGCCGATGGAGATGCCGGCTACGGCCTTTTTCAGCGGGACGCCCGCGTCCATAAGCGATAGGCTGGCGCCGCATACCGACGCCATAGAGGAAGAACCGTTGGACTCGAGTATGTCGGCGACGACGCGGATGGTATAGGGGAAGTCGTCTTCGCCGGGGAGGACGTATTTGAAGGCGGATTCGGCGAGGGCGCCGTGGCCTATCTCGCGGCGTCCCGCGCCGCGGATGGGGCGGACTTCGCCGACCGAGAAGGGCGGGAAGTTGTAATGGAGCATAAAGGTTTTAGTGCGTTCGCCGAGGAGGTCTTCGATGCGTTGCTCATCGGAGACGGTGCCCAGCGTCGTCGCGGCCAACGCTTGGGTCTGGCCGCGGGTGAAGAGCGCGGAGCCGTGGGTCCGGGGGAGGAGGGAGACCTCGACACTTATAGGTCGAAGTTCGTCGAAGGCGCGGCCGTCTTGCCGGCGGCCTTCTTCCAGCGCCATTCGCCGGACCTCGGCTTCCTCCATTTGTTGCAGGACCTTTTCAACTTTGTGAGCGGGGTTGATTTCGCCGTCGCCTTCGGCGCCGAATTTCGCGACGGCTTTTTCTTTGAGCGCCGCCCGCTCGGCGTGACGGGCCGTTTTGTCTTGGATATCGACCAGGGCGCGGACCTGGTCCGCGAGGAATTCTTTGACGCTACGTTCGAAGCCGGTGCCGTCTTCGGGCGGTTCCAGCGTTATCTTCGGCGCGTTCGCGGTGAAGTCGGCGACCGCCGCGGCGATGTTCCGGGCTTGGGTGGAGCCAGCTTCTACGGCGCCCGCGAGTTCGTCTTCCGTTACTTCGGCCGCGGTGCCCGCGAGCATTATCACCTTGTC
>CAZJNB010000057.1:0-9659 GCA_964547385.1 uncultured bacterium | reverse complement strand
TGACCGTCGTCGCCGCGGGCGTCGTCGCCGAGGCCGACATTATCGCCAGCCGCGTTCCCGCCGCGGCGCGCGAAGAACACTATTTTCTGATATTGGTGGGCAAGCCGACGGACGACTCGGGCGTCGGCGGCGCCTCGTTCGCCTCCGCCGTTCTCGACGGCGAAGAACAGGCGTCGAACCGGGCCGCGGTCCAGGTGCCGGACCCGTTCCTGAAACGCGTTCTCGCGGTGGCGACGCGCGAGATGCTCTCGCGGGCGCGCGCCCGCGGCATCGCGCTCGGGATAAAGGACCTCGGCGCGGGCGGCCTGGCCGGCGCCTCGTCGGAGTTGTGTATCGCCGCGAAGCTCGGCGGGACCGTTGACCTCGACAAGGTCCCGCTGGCCCTCGAGGGGTTGGACGCCGCGGTCATCGCCGTAGGCGAGACGCAGGAGCGCTACGTCATCGCCGCGCCGGCCCACTTCGCCGAAGAGATCCTATCGATTTACAACGACGAGTTCGAGCTGCCGCGCGTCTTTCCCGGCGCCCAGGCCACCGTCATCGGCGAGGTGATGGAGGAGAAATATTTCCGGATGACCGCCGCGGGCGAAGTCGTCGTCGAAGTTCCGCTGGAGGTATTGGCGACGGCGCCGCGCTACGGCCGCGAGGCCCACGTCCCGTCGGCGCCGGTGGAGTTCGTCCGCCTTAAGGCGCCGGGCGACCTCGGCGAAGCGTTGCTCAAGCTCCTCGCGGCGCCGAACATCTGCTCGCGCCGGCCGCTGTATGAACATTACGACCGCAACGTCCAGGGGAACACCGTCGTAGAGGCGGGCGAGGCCGACGCTACGGTCCTGGCGCCCTGGCCGTCGAAGACGAAGGCCATCGCGTTGGCGTGCGACGGCAACCCCTACGTCAGCGCGCTGGACCCCTACGCCGGCGGCGCCCACGCGGTCCTCGAGGCCTGTCGCAACGTCGTCGCGGTGGGGGCGACGCCCGTCGCCGCGACGGACTGCCTGAACTTCGGCAACCCGGAGGACCCGGCGGTCTTCTGGACGTTCGAGGAAGCGGTCCGGGGCATCGGCGACGCCTGCCGCGGCGTCGGCCTTCGCGGAACGGACGCGCCGCTGCCGATAGTGTCCGGGAACGTCTCCTTCTATAACCAGTCCACGCGGGGCGTCGCGGTCAAGCCGTCGCCGGTGGTATGCGTCTTGGGCTTTATAGATGACTACGGCCTCGCCGTCACGACGGCGCTCAAGGAGGCGGGCAACGCCCTCTACCTTCTGGGCCGGCGGTGGGGCGAGCTGGGCGGGAGCCAGTATTGGCAATTGCGGGGGCGGCTGGGATGGCCGGCGCCGCGGCCGCGCTTCGGCGCCGAGCGCCAGATGTACGAGGCGGTGCTCGAGCTCATCGAGACGCGGTGCGCCGCGGCGACGCACGACGTCGCCGACGGCGGCGTGGCCGTCTGCCTGGCGGAGATGATGCTTGTGCCCGGCGGCGCCGCGGCGTTTGGCTGCGACGTGGACCTGGGGCCGGCGCTGGCCTCGGCGCCGGCGGACGCGGCGCTCTTCTGCGAGAACGGCGGCTTCGTCGTGGAGGTTCGCGCCGGCTCGGCCGAGGGGGCGGAACACATCCTCAACAACGCCGGCGTGGATTGGTGGCGGCTGGGCGAGGTGACCGAGGAGGCCAAGCTCGTAATACGCAACGGCGGGAAGACGCTCGTCGAGCTGGCCGCGGCGGATATGGCCCGGGCGTGGGGCGAAGGGCTGAAGGGGTGGTTTTAGGTGGGTACGGCTTCAAGTGCGCCGACACTACATCGAATAATATTAGGCGACGCGCGCGATATGGGTGAAGTCGGCGACGAGAGCATCCACCTTGTCGTTACGTCGCCGCCTTACTGGCAACTTAAGGATTATGGCGGCGACGGCCAGCTAGGTTATAACGACTCCTACGAAGATTATATTAATAACCTGAACCTCGTATGGGACGAATGTTACCGCGTCCTCCATAAAGGTTGTCGGCTTTGCGTAAATATAGGCGACCAATTCGCGCGAGCCGTCTATTACGGCCGTTACAAAGTGATACCCATCAGGACCGAGGTCATAAAGTTTTGCGAGACGCGTGGCTTCGACTATATGGGTGCCATCATTTGGCAGAAGGTAACCACCTGTAATACCAGCGGCGGCGCGACTATAATGGGGTCTTTTCCGTACCCGCGAAACGGGATATTAAAACTGGATTATGAATTCATTTTAATATTTAAAAAATTGGGAAAGGCGCCACGTCCTAGCGCCGAGCAACGAGAACACTCGAAGTTGACGATCGAAGAATGGAACGAGCTATTCGCGGGCCATTGGAAGTTCCCGGGCGAAAAACAACAGAACCACCTCGCGCCCTTCCCGGTCGAATTGCCACGCCGCCTTATTAAAATGTTTTCTTTCGCGGGCGATACGGTCCTAGACCCGTTCTCGGGGAGCGGAACGACGACGCTGGCCGCTATCGAAAAAGGCCGCAACTCGGTAAGCTATGAGGTTAATAATAAGTACTGCGCCGTCGCCGAAGAAAGAGTAAAATCCGGCGACGGCCTATTCACTAGCCCGTATGCCCTCGAGTTCATTAAAAGTAATTCGACCCTAGTCGACGCCGCCGAGAAATTAGAACGCCTACCGTACGTATTCCGCGACCCGTTGAGGTTGGAACGGAAAGTCGACCCTAAGGAACATAATTTCGGCTCCCGTATAGGTGGCTCGGGGCGGCCGCGCCGGACCGTTCCCGTGAAAGTAAAATAATGCCCGAGCTGAAACTGAGCAACGACGAAGTGCGCGCGTTATTGGAGATCGAGACGGTAGAATTCGAAACGTAAGTCTCGCCGCTAATAAACCTCGCCAACCGGTTCGCCCAAGGAACTAGGCCAAAGGTAGTAGGCCAAATGACCGAATTGATAAACGAATTTCCCGGCTCGGAATACGCGGAATGGGAAAAGTTTTATTTGGATAAATATGGTGACCGACTTGAAAATGCTAAGGTTCTAATCACGTCTAAACTCAAGAATATGAAAAAGGTCTTTAATAATATAACCGAAACTGATATCGAAAAATGGGTCGAAGACCTCGTAATCGCGAAGACCTTTATAGGCTTAAGGCTCCAGGAAGCGATCTTAATAGCGGTCGCCGAAAAAGACGGGAAAGCTTTTCGGCGCGCCGACGCTGAAGAAGAGGCCAGAGGTATAGACGGCTATATCGGCGGAGAGCCAGTTTCAATAAAACCCCATACGTACGACGCGAAGGTTTTACCGGCCGAAATTAAAGCCCGGCTTATAACGTATCGGAAAACCAAACGCGGCGTTGTTATAACTTATTGAAAAGATGTCCCCTCGTCGCAAACCCAAGATCGCCGTCATCCAGTTCCCGGGCGTGAACTGCGAATATGAGACGGCCCGGGCGCTGGACGCCGCCGGCGCTCGAGCCGAGGTCGTCCGCTTCAACCTCCCCCCGGACGACATCCGCCGCTACGACGGCTTCGTCCTCCCCGGCGGCTTCGCCTACGAGGACCGCGTGCGCGCGGGCGCCATCGCGGCCAAGGACGCCGTCGTGGAGGTGTTGGCGGAGGAAGCCGCGAAGGGGAAGCCTATGCTCGGCATCTGCAACGGCGCCCAGGTCTTGGTCGAGGCAGGCGTCGTCCCCGGGCGCGAGCCGGGCCGCGTCGAGATGGCGCTCGCGCCCAACCGCCACCCCTATCACCGCGGCTTCCTGAACCGCTGGGTCTTCTGCCGGCACGAACGCACCGGCGAGGTCCTGCCGCTTCCCATCGCGCACGCCGAGGGGCGGTTCGCCTGCGCGGACGAGGAGGCGCTCGCGGCGCTCGACGCCGACGGCCTTATCTACCTCCGCTACGTGGACGAGGCGGGCGGCGCCGCCGGCGAGGAATATAATCCCAACGGCTCGGCGTTGGACGCCGCGGCGATACGCTCCTACAGCGCCGCGGCTACCGCGATGATGCCGCACCCGGAACGCGCCAGCTGGCTCTACCAATTGCCGAACTATCTCCCCGGGCCTTGGGGCCTGAGGCGCCGGCGCGCCGCGGGCAAGGGCCTGATGGCGCCCGGGCCTGGACGTACGATACTCGAAGAATTCCTCCAACAAATTTAACCGGGAGAAGAACGTGAAAGCTCTCGTTACAGGAGGCGCGGGTTTCATCGGCCGGCACGTCGTAGCGTGGCTCCTCGCGCGCGACTACGACGTCGTCGTCCTCGACGACCTCTCCAACGGCTCGCGCGACAACCTCGCGGCGTTCGAGGGGAAGGAGAATTACGTCGGCTTGGTCGAGGGGGACGTATGCGACGAGGAGGTCTGGCGCCGGCTCGCCGCGGAGGACTGCGCCATCATCTTCCACCTCGCCGCGGCGATAAACGTCCAGGACTCCATCGACGAGCCGGCGAAGACGTTCCACGTCGACGTCCTCGGGACGTTTAAGGCACTCGAGTTCGCCCGCGTCCAGCGGTGCCGCTTCATCTACGTCTCGACGTGCCTGGTCTACGCGCCGGCGGTGGACGGGACGCCGCTGAGCGAGCGCTATCCGACGCGGCCGGCGTCGCCCTACGCCGCGGCCAAGCTCGCCGGCGAACAGCTCACCCTCTCCTACTACCACGCCTACGGCCTCCACGCCCTCGTGCTCCGGCCCTTCAACACCTACGGGCCCTACCAGCGGACCGACGGCGAGGGCGGCGTCGTCGTTACGTTCCTGAGCCAGCTCCTCCGCGGCCAGCCGCTCGTCGTCTTCGGCGACGGCCGCCAGACGCGCGACCTCCTCTACGTGGACGACTGCGCCGAGCTTATAGGCCGCGCGGGGGAGTCGAACGCCGCCGGCTCCGTCATTAACGGCGGCCTCGGCCAGGAGATAGAGATACGCGACCTCGCCCGCAAGATCGCCGGCGAGGACGGCGAGGTGACGTTCGCGCCGCACCCGCACGCCCAGGCCGAGGTCTGGCGCCTCGTGTGCGACAACGCCAAGGCCACCCAGCTACTAAGCTGGCGGCCCGAGACCTCCCTCGACGACGGCATCGCCAAGACCCGGAAGTGGATGGAGGAGCGGCGCGAAACTAAGGCCGCTAAGGACGGGGATTAGTATGGTTGAATTATCGTTAACCGAAGTATTAGACCTCGTTGGTGATTTACGGGATAAAGACCGTTCCCAAGAGAAGTTTCGTAAACATTTAGAGGCCAAAGTTAAAGAACTAAGCATCTTGCGAGATTACGCGGAGGAATGTATCCGGAATACCGGAACTCAGTACGACTTTGCCTTGCAGGATTTATTGGTATATTTAGGCCGGTTCCTCGGGTTCGAAATAGAATACGGTAGGTACCGGGGAACGCAGACCAGCATCGGCTTCGACGGCCGGTGGTGGACGCCGGACCGGAATTTCCACGTGGTAATCGAAGTTAAGAAAACCGAAGCGTATAATATTAACACTACGCCGCTGATAGGCTACGTCGATAAACTCATCGAAAACCGAACGATACCGAGTTGGGATAGCGCGTTGGGTCTATACGTTGTGGGTAAATTCGAGCCTAAATTAAAACAACTCGAGAGCAAGATAATCGCCGAGAAGCGAACACAACAGCTGAGGGTAATGTCCGCGGACGCGCTACTTTCTTTGGCGGAAATACGCAACGAATACGACGTCGAGTTGGACGACGTTCTCGCTTTAATAAAACCTTCGGGGCCCATAATCGACCCGAGTATAGATTTAATAACGAGGGTTACTTCTACTGTTACGGGTACGGAACGCGAACTGACTTCCGAAGGAGAAAAAGGGGAAGTAGTACCGCCGGCGAAAGACGTAGCTTTTTGGTTAACGCCGGTAAAAAGCACAGAGGAGGAAACGGCCGACGAATGTATCGCAAGGCTTGTCGGCAAGGAGAAGATCTATGCCTTCGGCGAACGCACGCCCGGAAGGAAAAATATCAAACCCGGCGATAGGATATGTTTTTACTCGAGCGGTAAGGGCGTGGTCGCTCATGCTACGGTAAGTTCTTTTCCGGAAAATAAGGTCGACCCCCGGATTAAACAGGCGGAAAGGTACCCGTGGGTTTTTGCGTTAAAAGATGCTCGTGTTTATACAGACAACCCCGTAGTGATAGATAGATCGTTAAGAGATAGATTGCCCGCCTTTAAAAGCAGAGACCCGGATACGACTTGGGCGTGGTTCGTTCAAGGAACGCGTCGCCTATCGGAAGGGGATTTTGAAATACTAACGCGGTTGGCTTAAAATATGGCCGGCCCCTCGGGCCGGCTTTCCCTTAAACAGTAGGGGCCGACCTTCAGCTCGAGCCGAAAAGCGCGGGCCGGTCTAAAGACCGGCCCCTACGTATCGGCCCGCCTTCACGCCGCCGACTGCGTCGCGAAACGCTACAACGCGACCGCGACCGGCTCCTTGTCCTTCTTCAAAGCGCTCACTTTCAATATCGAAAACCCTATTACCTTGCCCGCGGCGTCCACCTTCTCCATTACCGCGTCGCTCGCGGTCTCCCGGAAGTAGCCCTCCTTCTTCTCGAAAACCACTTCCAAGTAGTCGCCTTCCGGGTCGTACCAAACAATTATTTGCTTGGCCATAACTTCTCGCTTCTTTCCGCCGCGTTACCCAATACCGTCTAAACAAGACTTAACATAAAACCACTTCAACATCAATTCAATTGGAAACTAGGCGTTAAAAACAGGCCCCCCTCGGGCCGGTTTTCCGTTAAAAAAGTAGGGGCCGACCTTTAGGTCGGCCCGAAAAGCGCGGGCCGGTCTAAAGACCGGCCCCTACGTATCGGCCCGCTTTCACGGCGCCGACTGCGTCGCCGCCAAGGCGATGACGTCCACGATGTCTTCCACCGCGGCGCCGCGGCTGAGGTCGTTCATCGGCTTCGCGAGCCCCTGGGTGATGGGGCCGATGGCCCGGGCGCCGGCGAGCCGTTCCACCAATTTATAGCCGATGTTCCCGGCGTTCAGGTCCGGGAATATCAACACGTTCGCCCGGCCGCCGAGGGGCGAGTCGGGCGCTTTGCGCGCGGCGACGCCCGGGACTACGGCGGCGTCGAGCTGAAGCTCGCCGTCTATCGCCAACGCCGGCGCTCTCTTCTGCGCGAGCGCCGTCGCCTCTTGGACCTTCGCGACCAGCGGATGCGCCGCGGAGCCGCTGGTGCTGAACGAGAGGAGCGCCACGCGCGGCGCCGCGCCCACCAGCCGTTCGAAAGAGCGCGCGGTCGTTACCGCAATGTCGGCGAGCTGTTCGGCCGTCGGCTCCACCACCAACGCGCAGTCGGCGAAGAACAACACGCCCTCCTCGCCGAGGGCGCGGTCCTCCAATATCATTACGAAGAACGTGGAGAGGGTGCTCACGCCGTCGGCGAGGCCGACGAGGTGGAGGGCGGCGCGCATCACCGTGGCGGAGGCCGTCGCGGCGCCGGCGACGACGGCGTCCACCGCGCCGGTCCGCAAGAGGTAGGCGGCGAAGAACGCCGGCTCGAGAACCGCGGCGCGGGCCTCCTCCGGCGTCAGGCCTTTATGTTTACGGCGTTCGTAGTAGAGCGCCGCGGCCGCGGCGAAGCGCTCGTCCTCCGCGGGGACGGCGAGGGTGAAGGCGCCGAGGTCCACGCGGGCCCTCGCCGCCGCGGCCTCCGCCGCTTCGCCCGACGATGCGAGTAGAACAACTTCCCGGGCGAAGCCGAAGTCGAGGGCGCGCGCGCCGGCGGCGACGACGCGCTCGTCGCCGCCCTCGGCCAGGCACAGGCGAATGGGCTTCTCCCGTGCCCGGCGCCGAACGCGACCGAGGAAATCCGTGGCGCTACCTCTTGGGGCGAGCTTTGGCGGCCGCCGGCCTATAGGACCTCGGCGCCCGCGGGGAGCTCGCCGTCCACTACCAAAACCTTAACGACGTCGTGGTGTTCGGCCGCGAGGAGCATGCCGCGAGACTCTTCGCCGCGTATCGTCGCCGGCTTCATATTCTTCACGACGATAATGTTCTTGCCCACCAGCTCCTCGGGCTGATACCACGGCGCGATGCCGGCGACGACCGGCCGTTCCTCGCCGCCGATATCAACGGTCATCTTGAGCAGCTTGTCGGCGCCCTCGACCTTCTCGCAGGTCTTCACCTCGGCGACGACGAGGCCGAGCTTCTTTACGTCGTCCATCGTTACGGACCCTTCGCTCATCTCTTCCTCCGGCGTTGATGTAACTTCGGCGTCGCCGCCCGTCTCCCGGCGGGGTTCGTTGGCGCGCGCCCGTTCGCGGAGGGCGGCGACCTGGGCGGCGACTTTGCCTTCGTCTATTTTCTCGATGAGGATATCTACCTCGCCCAGCGGCGCGCCCTCGGGGACGGCGGGCGTCTGGGCCTCTTGCCAGCGGAGCGGCCGGGGCATCGCGAGCATACGCGTTATGGCCGCGGCGGCGCCGGGCGTGAACGGCTCGAACGCGGTCGCGAGGGCCGCGGCGACGCGACAGGAGACGTTGAGGATCGTCTTCGCCCGGGCCGGGTCTTTATCCCGAAAGGCCCAAGGCTCTTGGTCGTTGTAGTATTTATTGCCGGCGCGGGCGATGTCGAGGGCGGCGGCGAGGGCGGCGCGCATCTCGTAGCGTTCGATATGGGCCGCTTCGGCGTCGAGATGGCGGCCGGCGGCGGCGAGGAGTTCCTCGTCCGCGGCGGCGAGGGCGCCGGCGCGCGGCACTTCGTTGCCGAGGTAGTTCTTGACGAACGCGAGCGCGCGGTTGACGAAGTTGCCGAAGATATCGGCCAGCTCGGCGTTGACGCGCGTCGCCATCTCGGCGAAGGAGAAGTCGGCGTCGCGGGTCTCGGGGGCGTTGGCGGTGAGGTAGTAGCGGAGGGCGTCCACCTGGAACGACGCCGCGGCCTCGTCCGCCCACACCGCCCAGTTGCGGCTCGTCGATATCTTGTGGCCCTCGAGGTTGAGGAACTCGTTGGCCGGGATGTCGAAGGGGAGGGTGAAGCCGTCCGGTTGGCCCATAAGCATCGCGGGCCACACGAGGGCGTGGAAGACGATGTTATCCTTTCCGATGAAGTGGACGAGTTTCGTGTCGCGGTCGAGCCAGTAATCCTTCCAGCGCTCGGCGTCGCCCTGCTTCGCGGCCCATTCCATCGTGGAGGAGATGTAGCCGATGGGCGCGTCGAACCAGACGTAGAGGACCTTGCCGCGGGCCTCTTCAAGGGGAACGGGGACGCCCCAGTCGATATCGCGCGTTATCGCCCGGGCGGCGAGGCCTTCGTCGAGCCAGCTGAGGCAGAAGTTGCGGACGTTATCGCGCCAGTGGGAGTTGCCGGCGAGCCAGGTTTTCAAGCGCTCGGCGAACTTCGGCAGCTCGAGATACCAGTGGGTGGTCTTGCGGACGACGGGGGCGCCGCCGCATACCTTACAGCGGGGCGCGACGAGGTCGCGGGCGGCGAGCCAGCGGCCGCATTTCTCGCACTGGTCGCCGCGGGCGTCGCCGGCGCCGCAGTGGGGGCAGGTCCCCTCCACGTAGCGGTCGGGGAGGAAGCGGCGGCAGTTGCCGCAATAGAGCTGTTCGGTTTCGCGGGGGTGGACGACGCCGCCGGCGTAGAGGTTGGCAAAGAACCGTTGCGCGAGGGGGTAGTGGACGGCGCGGAGCGTTGTCCGGCTGTAGTTATCGAACGTGAACGCGAAGGCGTC
>CAZJNB010000056.1:0-9719 GCA_964547385.1 uncultured bacterium | reverse complement strand
ATGCCGTGGCTCCACATTCCTGCTTGCAGTTTTTTAACGCTCGCACTCGCCCTTGCGACGGCCTTGCGCCGCACAGGCCGCCGCGGCCTTCGTCGCCAAAACCTCGAGCGCCGCCTCTTGAAACGACGCCGCGAGGTCGGCCCGCCGCCGCCCGGTCTCGACCCCGCCCAGCTCCTTTACCTTGACCGCCACCGCGGTCTTGAGACCCGCGAAAGAAAAATCGAACCCCCTTCGTAACATCGGCCGCGGAAAAGCGAACGCGCACGCGTCGCCCACCGCCGCGAGTTCCTCTAAAGGCAACCCGCCCGGATACGGTAAACCCAACAAGCGCGCTACTTTGTCGAACGCCTCGCCCGCCGCGTCATCCCGCGTCGCCCCCAACAAGCGGTATCGCCCCCAAGCGACGACGTCATATAACGCCGTATGGCCGCCCGTCGCCAAGAGCGCCACGAACGGCGGCTCCGGCGACGCCGGCGTAAGCCTGAGCGCCGCGACGTGCGCCTCCAGGTGGTTGACGCCGTAGAGCGGTAACGCGCCGGCGTGCGCCACCGCCTTCGCAAACGTCATCCCTACCAAGAGAGAACCCTGAAGGCCGGGGCCTACCGTTACCGCGAGCGCCGCGACGCCGCCCATACCTCCTACCGGCGCCAACGCCGCGCGCACCACCGGCACCAGGTTAACCTCGTGTTCCCGCGAGGCCAACTCCGGGACGACGCCGCCGTAGGGGGCGTGGAGCGCCGCCTGGCTCGCGACCACATTAGAGATTTCGCGGACGCCGTCTTCGACGACGCCCGCGGCGGTCTCGTCACACGAGGTCTCTATCCCCAGAACTTTCAACGTATCCTTGGCGCCCGTTGAATCAAAAAGGCGGAGGCGGGGTTCAGCGGCGCCGCCCCCTAACGACCGCGGTCGCCCGCGCCGCGGCGACCAACTTCCCGTCCGCGTTCCGGACCTCGGCGCGGGTCTCAAGCAACTTCCCCTTGTCTTCAGCGAACCACGCGCGCACCCCCAACTCCTCGCCTACCGGCGCGGGCCTCTTCAACGCCACCTCCAAGCGCGCCGTTACCGCCGGGATGCCGAGCTCCCAACAGAGCTTTACCATCGCCTCGTCGAGGAGGGTGGCCAGTATGCCGCCGTGGGTAAGACCCGCGTAACCCTGGTGTTCCCGGCGGGGCGTGAACTTCGCCTCCGCGACGCCGCGGCGGGCATCGATGTCGAATCGAAGCCTTAAGCCTATAGGGTTCTTCGGCCCGCAGCCGAAACAATAATCGTCGCCTTCGAGCAATATCGTAACCCGCGTTTATTCCCGACCGGCGATGGCGGCGAGCGCCTCCGTTGCCGCGGCCCGGACGCCCTCGTCGACGTCGTTGGCCGCGACATCCTTCAACGCCGGGACCGCCTCGAACGCCCGGATCCGCCCGAGCGCTAAAATCGCGACTTCGCGCACGCGCGGGCTGGCGTCGTCGAGCGCCGCGATCAGGTTCTCGACGGCGAACTTGCCGTCGATGGCCCCCAGCGTCTTGGCGGCATACCATCGCACCGACTCGTGGTCGTCGGTGAGGAGGGCCGCAACCGGCTTTATCGCCCGGTGGTCGCGTACGTAGCCGAGGATATCGCACGCGGCTTTCTGCACCGCCGGGTCATGCGAGGCCAGCGCCCCCTCCAACGCGTCGTACGCCGCCGGCCCGAGCTGGCGGAGGGCCACAACCGCGTAGTGCCGGGCCACAAGGTCGGCGTCGCCGAGGAGGCCCACGAGCGTCTCGGCCGCGGCCGCGTCCGCCAACCGCCCTAACGCGACCACCGCGCCCTTTTTCGTTACCGGCTCCGCCGAAGTCGCCGCGGCGATGAGCGGCCGGACCGCGGGCCGGCCTATCGCCACTAGCGCCTCGACCGCGTGCTCCCGGACGTAAAGGTCCGGCGCGGATAGCAACGTCACCAAAGGTCCGACCGCGCGCTCGGCCCTCATCCGCCCCAGAGCCATAACGGCGCCCACAACCGCGTCGCGCTCATCCCGATGAAGCTCGGCGATAAGCGGCTCGACGGCGGGCGTGCCGATCTTCGCGAGCGAGGTCGCGGCGAACCATTGGACCGCGCGGTCGCGGTCGCCCAGCGCCGAGATGAGCGCCGGTATCGCCTCGGGCGAAGCCAACTCGCCGAGGGCCATCGCCGCCCGTTGCCGAAGCGCGGCGTCCTCGTCACCGAGGGCGGCGACGAGCGGTTCCACCGCCGCGGCGTCGCCCGCGGCCCCTAAAAACTCCGCGGCCTCGTATTGCTCTTCGACCGTCCCCGTCGCCAAAAGGGCGACGGCTTCGTCCTCCGTAAGTGCCGAGGCTGTCGCGGCGAGGGCCACCGCGCACGCGCTCACTAACGTGAAAACCCACTTCACACTAACACCCCCCCGAACGCCAAATCAGATAGAATATGATTATGATAAACAACGTACCGTAGATCGCGGCCCGGACGAACGCCGGGTTGCTTCGCCGCCTCGCCATAAGATCACCCCTCTATACTAAGTAACGCCCGTAGGTCTTCGTGGATGTAGCCGTTGGTCGCGACGAGGTCAACGTCGCCGGGCGTGTAGGCCGACGCGTCGATACGACTTACGGTCCCGCCGGCCTCCTCTACGAGGAGAACGCCCGCGGCCGTATCCCACGGCGAGAGCTTGAGCTCCCAGAAGCCGTCAAGCCTCCCGGCGGCAACGTAGGCGAGCTCGAGCGCCGCGGCGCCGCCCCGCCGTATCCCTTGGACCCGCTTCACAACTCGGACGAAGTTCGCGACGTTGTCGATACCGGCGGCGTGTTTGTCGTAGGGGAAGCCGGTCGCGACGAGCGACGCCGCGAGCGCCGGCGCCGACGATACCCGTAAGGAGCCCCTATCGCCCATCGCGCCAGCGCCCCGCGCGGCCCAGAAGCTCTCGCCGCGGAGCGCGTCGCGCACGACCGCGGCGACGACAACGCCCTCGTGCTCCAACGCCAGCGAAACCGCGACCATCGGGTAGCCGTGCGCGAAGTTGTTCGTACCGTCGAGCGGGTCCACGAGCCACCGCCACTCACCCTCGCCCGCGGCGGCCGACCCTTCCTCCGCCAGGAAGGCGTGCGCCGGAAACTCGCGGCCTATCGCCTCTACGATAAAACTCTCGGCCCGCCGGTCCACCTCCGTCACCAAGTTCGTCAGGCCCTTGCGCCCTACGGCGAAAGAACCGAGAAAGCTCTCGCTGATGAGGGCGGCCGCTTCCGCGGCGACGCGCCGGGCAAACGAGACGTACTCGTCATATTCGGTCACCGTCGGCCCGGCCTATTTAATGTAACCTATGGCGCGCATCTGGTCGCGTATCGCCCGGCTTAGACGGCCACGCTCGAAGGCCTTGGCGAACGCCCAATTCTCTTTTACCCACGCCGCGAGCAATGCCTCCACCTCCGGGCGGACCGCATCCGGTTTCTTTAGGAGATGTTGTTCCGCCGGGTCCACCCGGAGGTCGAAATATTTTCCCTCTTTCGGCTCCTGGTTGTAGCGGACGATCAACTTCCGCCCACGGTAGACGACGCAATATCGCCGCGCGCCTTTGAGCATCGAAGAACCGGTGAAACAGGGATAATCCCAATTGCCGTCCCGGGCGCGGGCAATATCACGTCCCTGCATCGAAACAGGCACTTTTAGGCCGAGGTAGCTGAGAATAGTGGGGGCGATGTCAACAACGCCTACGCTCGCGGCCGAAACGCCCGGCTTTACGCCCGGCAGGCGCATCACCAACGGCACCCGGATTACTTCCTCGTAGAGGCTTTTGCCGTGGTCGTAATCGCCGTGCTCCCAGAACTCCTCGCCGTGGTCGCTGGAGATGACTACAACGGCGTCGGCCGGGAGCGCCGCGAAGACGCGCGCCAGCTCGTCGTCCACGTAGCGCACTTCGCCGTTATAGAGACGGCGGAGGAGGGCCGCGTTTTTTTTCTTACCGCGGTTCACCCGGTCAATAAAGGGCCGGTCGGCCGCGGCGACGTAGCGGCGCGGCGGGCTGTAGGGCGAGTGGGGGTCGAGGAAATGGCACCAGAGGAAGAGCGGCCGGCGGCGCTTCTTTTTAAGGATATCCACCACGCGGTCGCTGATAACGGTCGTATGGTTATCCTTGACGCCGACGCGGGTGTTACGTTTCTCATAGATGCGATTTTCGAGGTAATAGAAATAGGTCTCGTAATAGCCGAGCCAACCGAGGACGCCGTTCTGGTCCCAGTATTGATAGCGGTAAAAGCCGCGCGCCAGGCCGCCGGGGCGATGGCATAGGCGGTTGGCGACGACCGCGCGCGTCTCGTAACCGGCGTCCCGCAACGACTCGGCCAGCGTCGGCTGAGATGTTCCCAACGGCCGGTCCGCGGTGGCGTAATGGACCATCGGGTATTGGCCCGTATGGAGGGTAGCGAGGGAGGGCGAGGTCCAGCTGGCCTGCGAGCGGCAGTGGGTAAAGACGACCGCGGCGCGCGCGAAGCGGTCGATGTTAGGCGTTAGCGTCGAGCCGTCCGCCCGCGGCCCAAACTCGTCCGCGCGGCAGGTGTCGAGGGTGATGATAACGACGTCGGGGGACGCCGGCGGCTTCACCCGGGTGACGGCGCCGAGCACCCCCCCTATAACATAGACGAGCGCCGCGGCGTAACCCCCAACTACAAGTACCCGTCGGACGAAATTATTCGCGGCCGCGGATATCCTCCCTAGTTGATAGAACGCAACGGCGATAAGGAGAACGACAACGGCCCACCCGGCGACGAGTTTCACGCCCGCGGACGTGGGCAACGTTACCGGCTTGTTGGCCAATATATACCACAGCGGCGCCGCCGCCAGCGCCGGCGCGAACGCCGCGCCGAACGCGAGTCGTCCGGGGTGGCGAAGCCGCCAGCGCGTCTTTACGCGCGAAGCCCCGGCCGCGAGCGCGATTCCGACGCCGCCGAGGCAACCGCCCGTGGCCGCGCCCAACGCCGCGTAGAACTTGAAACGGTGGAAGAAAGACCAAAACCAATACCACCCGGCCAACGGTTCCGTAAGGTGGAAGTAGCTGTCGAGGAAGAGCTCGAAGGCCGCGCCGAAAGCGCCGGCGGCGAGAAAGACGCCCGCCGTAGTTAAAGATTTCTTGATAACGTTCTTCATAGTTGAGCCGCCGCCGAGCGGCTACGCGAGCAAGAGCAGGCCGCACAGACGATACGGCGCGTCCAACGACCTCACGACCTCGAGCTTGAAGCCCGCGTGGGCCATCGTCGCGAAGACGTCTATGCCGCACGCCTCCATCGAAGGACGCGGCTCGCCAGGCCGGGAGCACGGTTCCGATATATCGCAACTGCGGCAGAGGTTGCACGGGCCGGCGACGAACGCCAAGGCCCGATAATAACCGTCCAGGAACGCGTCGCGTTCGAGCGCGATTAAGTCGCGGTGTATCTCCGGCCGGCGGGCGCGGCGGGCGGCTTGGCCGGTAAACTCGTAGACGACGAGGAGCGCCCGTCGGTAGGATTTGATTACCGCCGCCGTCTCCGCCGGCGTCGGCGTCGCCGGCGGGCACAGATGCCGGGTCCCGTACGACGAACAGCCGAAGCAACATTTGTACCGGACCCAAGGGGCCGTTACGACGTACGACGCCGGGACCACCGCCGCCCACGCGGCGCCGCGCCCGAGCGCCCGCTCGCGGTATTCCCCCATCAGACTTTTGCTCCTCGCGGTCAAGGTGCCCCGATGATAGCAAAGTCGGCGGCCGCCGTCAATCGGACGTTCCGGCCGAACGCGAAACGGCCCCGGCCGAGACCTCGTTTTAAGTTGACTTTGCCGAACATAATATGATAAAATATTGTGAAATAAATAATTAACGCTCAAGGCCTTTATCGCTATATCTTAATTTGCACAAAAAGGGGAGAGGGCCGCGCTATGCGTATGTCAACGAGAGGTCGTTTCGGCTTGCGGGCGCTCCTGACACTCGCCGAGGACGAGCGGAGCGCGCCGATATCGGTAGCGAGGCTCGCCGAACTTATGACGGTATCGGCGGATTATCTGATGCAACTCTTCGTAAAATTAAGGCGCGCGGGCCTCGTAAAGAGTATCCGGGGACCCCGGGGCGGCTTCCGACTCGCGCGGCCGGCGGCCCAAATAACCGTCGGCGACGTTATCCGCGCCGCCGAGGGTCCGATCGCGGTCGTGGCGTGCGTAAGCGAACGCGACTGTTACAAGGGTAAAAAACTCCCTAAGTACGTCGATTGCCCGAAAATACCTACTTGTATGTCGCGCATTATGTGGGTCCGATTGACGGAAGAGATCGAGCACATCCTCGACAGCGCGAACCTTCAAGATATCGTAGACGAGGCGCGCCGCCGCGGCTTTCGTAACGAAAAAGCGCCGCGAGAAGAGGAATGTATAGCGAAAAAGTAATGGAGCACTTTTACAACCCGCGGAACGTGGGCGTGCTCGAAGACGCCGACGGCGTCGGGAAAGTCGGCAACCCCGTCTGCGGCGATATGATGGAACTATTTATTAAGGTCGCAGATGATACGATCAAAGACATAAAATTCCGCACGTTCGGCTGCGGCGCCGCGATCGCGACCTCCAGTATGGTAACCGAGCTTGTAAAGGGCAAGACGATCGAAGAGGCCCTCAAGGTATCCAATAAAACAGTGGCCGAGGCCCTCGGCGGCCTGCCGCCGGTAAAGATGCATTGCTCCGTCCTCGCCGAAGAGGCGCTGGAGGCCGCGATATACGACTACCTCAAAAAAAACGACCTCCGGCCCGAGCTCGTAAAACTCATCGAGGAATCGCGGGCGAAGCGGGAGCCCCGAGACCCCCATGCAAGTGACGGTTAACGGCGAAAGCCGCGAGCTGGCGCCGGGAATTACCGTCCGCGGCCTCCTCGACGACCTCGGCGTGGACGCCGGCCGCACCGTCGTCGAAGTCAACCGCACGGTGCTGAGCCGTGATGAATACGATACGGCCGTTATCAACGACGGCGACGTCGTCGAGCTCGTAGAGGTCGTGGGTGGCGGCTAACGAAAACCCTATCCCCCCATCCCGGAGGTATTGATTTGGCCGTTTCCAAAGAAGACGTTATGACCGCGCTCGGAACGGTGAACGACCCGGAAATCCCCGGCGTGAGCATCGTGGACCTGGGCCTTATCTACGGCGTCGAAATCGCCGGCGACCAAGTGGATGTGAAGATGACGGTTACCGCGCCCGGCTGCCCTATGGGCCAGTTTATGGCACAACTCGCGAAAGAGGCTATCGAGAAGGTCGAGGGCGTAACCGCGGCCAAAGTAGAAGTAGTCTTCGAGCCGCCGTGGACGCCGGAGCGGCTGAGCGACGGAGCCAAGAAAAAGCTGGGAATGGAATAAGGCGCGGACGACGACGCATATCTCGGGCGCGGCCTGACGGCCGCGCCGTTTGCTTGGGCGGAAGGCGAATTGCCTTGTTGGCCGGCGAACGGTGTGGTATGATTTTGCCTCGGATGTTACGTAAAGCTTCCTCGGAGCTATGCCGCGCCGGCGCGACCCTCGCGGCGGCCCTTTTTTTTGCCGGGGCCGCGGCCGCGGAACAAGACGTCCGCGCGTTCGCCCTTCCCGAGGACTTCCTCCAACCGGTCCTCGCGGACATACCGCCACGGATAGACGGTGTCCTCGACGACCTCGTGTGGCGGGACGCCGCCCGGCGCCCCACCGCCACCGCCCGCGGTTTCACCTACCGCGGCCTCCCCTACCGCCTGTGGGCCGCCGAACAGACCTCCGTCTACGTCGCCTACGACGAGGAATACCTCTACATCGGCGCCCGGTGCGAAGTAACAACGCCCGACAACATCGTCGCCCGCATCCTGGTGCGCGACGCCAACCTCTGGTACGACGATTCCTTCCAGGTCTTCCTGGATACCTTCCACGACCGGAAGTCCGCCTATTACTTCGCTGTCAACCCGCTCAATACCCAGATGGACGGCTACTTCTCGGAAGAGGGAGAGGTGGAAAACCGCAGCTGGGACAGCGTATGGTATTCCGCCACGCGCGTTACCAACGACGCGTGGACGGTGGAGATGAAAATCCCGTTCCGCTCTATCCGCTTCGGCCTTTTCAACGACGAGTGGGGCGTGAACTTCGTCCGCTTCCACAAGCATAACCTCGACCAAACGGTGTGGGTGGATATGGGCGAGAACCTGTTGCGCGTCTCCCGCTTCGGCGCTATGTCCGCGCCGACCCGCCGCCGGACGCCTACGCTCGACGTCCAGCCCTACGTCTCGGCCTCTTACCGTAACCTCGGCAAGAACGACGCCGGCTCCTATTCCCATATGGAGGGTATCGACGTTACCTCCCGCCTTATCCCGAGCATCAGCGTCGTCGCAACGTTCCGCCCCGACTTCGCCCAAGTCGAGGCCGACCCCTACCGCATCAACCTTACCGACGAAGAACTCTTTTATCCGGAGACGAGGCCCTACTTCCTCGAAGGCCAGGAGTATTTCGATACGCCCATACTGGCTTTCTATAGCCGGCGCATCGGCGATATCAATTACGGCGGTAAACTTATCGGCCGCGTCGGACCTACCCACCTCTACGCGTTGAGCCTGGACGCCGAAGAGTATACCGAGGATCCGGATAACCCGGGCTGGCCGCACGTATACAACTTCTCCGTTGCCCGCGTCAAGCAAGACATCACGAAATACGCGTCCGTCGGCTTCCTGGGGCTCCGCCGCACCGGCCCGAGCTGGCGCGATAACGACGCCCTCGGCGCCGACGCCACCATCTCGTTCAACGACGAGGTCATATTTACCGGCCAATTCCTCCGCGTCCTCGACGGCGAGACCGGCCTCACCGCCAACGGCCTCGACCTCGCCCTCAACCGCTATACCTCCGGCCTTTCGTTCGGCGCCGGCTATCGCGACCTCGGCCGCCGCCTCGACCTCTTAAAGACCGCCTACATCCCCTACGACGACGTCAAGGGTTATTGGACCTACGCCGACTACGACCTCTGGCTCTACCGCCTGGGTATCAAAAAGCTCAACTGGAACGTGGACGTGGAACACTACGACAACCACGACGACGCCCTTAAAACGCCCTTCGGGCCCGAGCGCCTTAAGCTCCAGCGGGAAGGCCTGAGCGGCGAGTTCGGCGTCTACTTCGAAAATCGACTCACCTTCCGCTTCCTCGCCGAGGCTAACTACCGCCAAGACCTCCTGAAGGCGATCGCTGTCTATCCCCTCTTCGAACGCTTCCCGCCCGCGGTCTTCCCCACCCGCGTCGGCTTCGCCAACCGCTACTACGCCGCTACCGCTGGTTATAACCTCGAGGAATGGTCCTCCGTCTACGGCTTCTACGAATGGGGCGAACACTTCGGCTACGACCTCTCCTACGGCGGCGGCGGCGTCTCCTTCAATCCCTTCCGGCGCCTCACCCTCAGCTACGACCTCGACTACGAGACGTTGACCGAGACCTCCTCCTGGACCGAGCCGGGCGAACTGCCGCTCAGGTACGACTTTATCATCAACCGCATCCACGGCGACCTGAACATTACCGACGAACTCGTCGCTCGCCTCTTCGTCCAGTCCACGAGCGACCTCGGCCACTACGCGACCAACGCGCTCTTGTCCTACGAGTTCTCGAAGGGCAGTTATGTCTACCTCGTCTACAACGAGAAACGCCTTTACAACGACCGCCGCCGGGACGAGCTCGGGCGGCGCTTGCTCGACCAAATGGTTTTCCTAAAAGCCAATTACCTCTTGGGCTTCT
>CAZJNB010000055.1:0-9787 GCA_964547385.1 uncultured bacterium | reverse complement strand
AATGGTATCCAAGCGGCCGCGGTACTTCGCCTTAGGTTTTTAAGCGTATTATATGCTATTATAGCGTATGCCGTAGTTGCTACGGCCACAACAATAGTAGCAAAGGCCGTTATCCACGTACTTACCATAAAATACGCCTATCTTTATATTTCCCGCGCTTTAAGGGCGCCCTACGAACCCTCCACCACCCTTATCTCCTCGACCGTCAAGCCGTAAAGCTCGTAGACCAGCTTATCGATCTTCTTGTCCGTAACCTTTATCGCGCGCGCGAGCAGGTCCTTGTCCGCGTCCGACTTCGCCGCATTCAGCCTCTTGTGCAGGTCCAGCATCTCGTCTACCAGGTTGACCATCAGGTCGTGCTTCGCCCCGTCGGCCGGGTCGGAGAAGTCGATTTCGTAAACTGGCAACACTCCCAGGAAAAAAGCGGTTAACGATATAGTCGTGAACCTCTTCGCGAAATAAGTATTCGCTAACGTAGAGTTTACGAACCCCAAAATATACTTGATATCATATGCGTTTTCTAATTTTACGATACTGTTCAGAGTACCTATAAAATAAAGGCCATCGGTTTCGAGCGACGCTACAATACGGCGTTTTAGGCTTAAATTCCTTATAGCCTGCAGTAAGATTTTGGGGTTCGCAGTTTGTATAGCCGGGTTCTTGGTACCGCCGACTATTATAGCTTTATCGTAGTTAAAAAACCTTACCGGCTTTAGAGTGCCGTACCTTTTAACGTCCTTACCAAAATAGATACCATCCGGGTTTCGTTCGCTTTCACTGTCCGTTACGAAATCCTCGTTCGACTTCAACTTCATACCTAACGATATTTTAGTTACGCTTTTAAGCTTTATCGATAGCGAATCGATTTTACCTTTAATAGCGTTCCACTCGGGGTCAAAGTCCGGTACTATATCGTAACGCTCTTCGGCTTCCATTTCTCCGTATTCCCTACGATAACCCTTTTTAGGTATATCGTCAGGTTTGCCCTTAATCCACTCGAAAGAACGGTCTTTAACCGCGCATTTCCGTAAAAATAGTAGAGATGTATCTACGTTAGCTTCCGGGAATACCAAGCCATCTATTAGAACGACTTTGTAAAGCGATTTCGTAGATACGAAGAACTCCCTAAATTTACTATAGTAGTAGTTAGTCATCCACGTAACCGGTACTATCATACCTAAGTAACCGCCTTCTCGCAACTTATACCAACCCTGTTCTACGAAAAGCGCGTACGGGTCGCATTTATATTCTACGTAAGAAAAAAACTTAGCGACGTTTTTTGTTTCTAACGATTGCTTCGCACTATACGGCGGGTTCCCAATCACCGCGTCGAAGCCGCCGGCCTTCATAATCTCCTCGAACTCCACGTCCCAATCGAAGGGGTTGACGCGGCGCCGCTCCTCTTGTGGGACCGACATTAATGTCTGTCCTCCGTTTCCGTCGAAATAGTCGGAGCCGATGAGGGAGTTGCCGCACTTGACGTTGGCGTCGAGCGGCGGCAGGAGCGCCGTCTTTATTAGGTATTGCGCCCGGACTTCCTCGAGGACGCGGAGGTAGAGCGACATCCGCGTAACCTCGCAGGCCTGGGGGTCGATGTCCACGCCGAAGATGTTGTTTAGGAGGACCCGGCCCTTGAACTTCGCGGTGAGGCGATAGCGGCTAGCGGCGGCGCCGTCGTCGTCTAGCCAACACGCCGCGGCGAGGCCCCGGCCTATCTTGTCGGGGTGCGCGTTGAAGTATTCCTCGTGCCAATCTATGAGCCGCTGGAACGCGCCGAGGAGGAAGGAGCCGGAGCCGCACGCCGGGTCCAATATTTTCAGCTTCGCGACGTCGCCCGGCGTTTTACATTTCTTGAGGAGCTCGCCGACGGTGTTGGCGACGATGTAGTCCACGATATACTTGGGCGTGTAGTAGACGCCGCCGGCCTTGCGGACCTCCGGCTTCTCCTCCACGACCGCGCGGTGCGTCTTCGTGAGCCGAATGGTGGAGCCGAGGAAGCGCTCGTAGACGGTCCCGAGGAGTTCGACGCCGACGACGTTGAACTGATAGGGGCACTTGGGGTAGTAGAGGGACTCGAGGAACGCGCGCAGCGGCCGGTCGTCCACCAGGAGGTTCTCGGAGAAGTGGGGATAGAAGAGCTCGCCGTTGTATTGCGGCTCGAGGTAGCGGAACTTGTCCACGACGTATTGGTAGAGCGGCTTCTCCTTCTCGTCTTTCCATTTATTGAGGGCCGCGCGCAAGAGCTCGGTGGCCTCGATGCCGCGGTCCTCGATGACGCGGATGAAGATGGCGCGGTCGAGGATGCGCTGGACGGCCTCGTTGATGTCGTGGACGCTGAGGTCGGCGTTGCGCAGGGCGATGACGCGCGCGAGCTCCTTGCGCCACTCGTTCAGCCGCTCGAAGAACTTGCGGTCCAGCGCCTCCTTGTTGCGGGTGCGGCGGGCCTTGGGGAGGAGCGCGCGGAGCGCGCCCGCGGCCACGGCGTCGCGCGAGAACGCGGCCGCCAGCTCGTCCCACCGGGGGACGTAGTCCCGCCAGCCGAAGCGCAGTTTTTTGAGGAAGCCGCGCGCGGGGTTCTCGTAGATGGGCTCCAGGCCGGCGTCGTAGACGCGGAGCTCGCCGAAGTTGGTGAGAACCGCGAAGTCGGCCGGGAGGTTGTAGCCGTAGCGCTTGGCCTGGAAGATGATGTCGCGGTCGTCGAGGGAGCGGTGGCGGAAGTAGTCCTTGGCCTCGACGACGAACTGCGGCTTGCCGCCGAGCTGGAAGCAGTAGTCGGCGTGCTTGGTGGCCGCGCGCACGGCGACGCGCTTCTCGATGATGACCTCGCCCGGCTCGCGGACGTTCCAGCCCAGCGCCTCCCAGAAGGGGTTGACGAAGCTGACGCGGAGCTGGGCCTCGTCGAAGCTCTCGGGCGCGGGCCCGGCGGCGAGCCGCTCGAAGCGGGCCACGAGCTCTTTTATTTTATCGGGGGCGGCCATAGGGTGGTTCGTAGCGTTATACTAACTGGAAGGACGCCGCGTTGTCAACGCCAAACGACGGCGCTGTTACTGCAACGTAAATATGTCAGTTAACTCCCACGTAAAGATGTCAGTAGTTGACGTTGGCCGGAATCGCTAACGTTATGGTATAAACGTTTAGCTAAGGCGTCGGGAGAACGAGAGGGGGCGGTGCTTGCGGCGCCGGCGACACTTCGGCCCGAGGCCGGCGGCGCGGGGTATTTGGCGCACCTTCTCGCGGCCTATGGTTATGCCCTCCACCCAAGCCAAGGTTACTAGCTGTCGTTCCACCTCCATTATTATATAGCATCTACAACGTTCACAAAACCAATTGACACCTTCGCTTCCGTGTGCTATTAATATGCTTTCGCCGAGGCGTAGAAACCTCAACCGGATAGGGGTGTATCATATGGCCGGAAGATGGCAGCGGACGTTATCGGTCGCCGTCGCCTTAATGGTCCCGGCGGCCGCACTCGGGCAACCGATGACGACCGACGACGTTATTACGTTAGTGAAGAATGCCATCAGCGACACCGTCATCGTCGCCCAGATCGAAGAGACCAATTCGTATTTCAGCCTCAATACGGACGACCTTATAAAGTTAAAGGGGGCCGGCGCGTCCGACTATCTCGTGAATTATCTGATAACGCGGAAGCCGGGCGGCGCCGCGCCGGTTCCAGCTACGAACGGCAATTCGACAGGTGTTACCGTCCGAACCGGCGGCCGGGTCTCGGGCGGCCGCGTCGAGGGCAATACGCCGCCGAAATTCTCGGACCTCACGGTGACGCTGAGCGGCAAATTCGTCGTTAAATCGCAAGCCGGCCTTAACGTCTATTATGCCGCCTATATCGACGGCGAACGGAAATATTATACCGACCAGTGGACGAGCATCTTAACGTTGACGACCGCGGAAACCGGCGCCTCGACGACGAAACGGATATTGGAGCCCGGCACCTTCAGCATCAAAGTGCCGGTAGGGACCCATACCTTAACACTCGTTTGTTGGTCCGGCCGACAAGCTCCAACCGACGCCGTCGCGAAGTCGAGCGTCATTTACACCAAACAGATTAACGTAACCGAAGGTCAGCCGCTAAGTATCAACTTAACGGGCGAAACCGACCCTACGAGCAACCGGTTCGTCATCGTCCGCTGAGCCAGGAGTATTGGCGTTCGGTTCTTGCCGCGGCGGGCTTTAGCGTTATAACCGGCCGGGCGCCGGAAGCAAACCTATGCCGGAAGGACACCAGGGACACAAAAGGGTGCTCGTCGTCGAGGACGAACCGAATATTCGGGAGATAATAAACTTCAACCTCGAGAACTGGGGCTACGACGTCGCCGAGGCCACCGACGGCGAAGCGGCGTTGGCGATGGTCGAGGAGTATTCCCCCGACCTTATCCTATTGGATTTGATGTTGCCCAAGTTGGACGGCATCGAAGTATGCCGGCGGCTTAAGAGCGGTTTCTTGACAAGCCGCATCCCCATAATAATGCTCACCGCGCGCAAGGAGATGAAGGAGAAGGTCCGGGGGATGGAGGCCGGCGTCGACGACTATATAACTAAGCCGTTCAGCCGCGACGAGCTCGAGGCCCGGATAAAAATGGTTCTGGAGCGAACACGGAGCCAACGGGAGAGCAACCCGCTTACGGGCCTCCCCGGCCAGGTCTCCATCCAAGAACATATCGAAGGCCTTCTGCAAACGCATACGCCCTTCACCCTTATCTACGTTGACCTAGACGGCTTCAAGGGCTTCAACGACTACTACGGCTACACGAAAGGTGACGAAGTTATCAAGCTCTTTGCCCAAGTTCTCGTAGCTACCGTCGGCCGCGGGAGAGCGCCCGCGGATTTCGTGGGCCACATCGGCGGCGACGACTTCGTCGCGGTATGCGAACCGGCCGCGGCCCAAAAAGTATGCGACGCCGTTACCGCCGACTTCGCCGAAAAAGTTCGGGCGTTATTCACCGCCGAGGACCTCGCCCGGGGCTACTTCTTCGTCATCGACCGCCAAGGGCACAAACGGAAGCTGAAGTGCACCGTCGGCGTTACCCTCGCGGTCGTCCCCAACGAGGACAATCAATATAGCTCGTACGTTGAGATGGTAGACGTCGCGACCGAGCTCAAGAAATACGGCAAGACGATCGACGGCTCCATCGCCGTTTTCGACCGGCGACATACATAACCACTATTTAAACTCGACCCTTAAACTAAAAAGGGATAAGCCTCCCGCCCCGGGCGACACGCCACTCGGCGGCCGAATAAGCAAGCGACGTGCTATCCACCCCGCCTAAACGCGACGCCCCCAGGCCGAGGCCGTTCTTATAATATGACCACGCCGCTGATGTTCGAGAAGACGAAGTCCGTCGCGATCGCCGACGAGATGCGCTCGTCGTATCTCGACTACTCGATGTCGGTCATCGTGGGCCGGGCCCTCCCGGACGTCCGCGACGGCCTCAAGCCGGTGCACCGTCGCCTTATCTATGGTATGCGGGAGCTGGGCGTCGGCGCCGGCAAGCCCCTGCGGAAATCCGCGCGCATCGTCGGCGACGTTATGGGGAAGTACCACCCGCACGGCGACGCCGCGATCTACGACACCCTCGTCCGCCTCGCCCAAGACTTCGCGATGCGCTATCCTTTGGTCCACGGCCAGGGGAACTTCGGCTCGGTGGACGGCGACGCCGCCGCGGCGATGCGGTATACCGAAGCCCGCCTAACGCCCTTAGCGGAGGCGATGCTCGCGGGCATCGAGAAGGACACCGTCGACTTCGCCCCCAACTTCGACAACACCCTCAAGGAACCGGTGGTTCTACCGGCCCTCCTCCCCAACCTCATCGTCAACGGCGCCGACGGTATCGCCGTCGGGATGGCGACTAAAATGCCGCCGCACAACCTCGCCGAAGTCGCCCGCGTTATAACTAAGCTCATCGACCGCCCTAATATGTCGGTCGCGAAACTGACCGCCCTTCTCCCGGGACCCGATTTTCCCACAGGTGGTATCATCGTAGGCCGCGCCGGCATCGAGGACGCCTACCGCACCGGCCGGGGCCGCTTGGTCGTGCGCGCCCGGGCCCTCGTCGAAGAGGGCCGCGGCGACCGCGAGCGCATCATCATAAACGAAATCCCGTATCAGGTTAATAAAGCTAAGTTGATGGAGCAGATCGCCGCCCTCATCAAAGAGAAGAAGATCGAGGGCATAAGCGACCTGCGCGACGAATCCGACCGGGAGGGGATGCGCATCGTCTTGGAGCTCCGCCGCGGCGCCTACCCCCAAATCATCCTCAACCAACTCTACAAACGCACCCAGTGCCGGGTTACCTTCGGCGTTATCGCCATCGCCCTCGTCGACGGCCAGCCCCGCCTCCTCAACCTCAAAGATATTCTCAGCTGTTATATCGAGCACCGCCGCGAAGTTGTGATGCGCCGGACCGCCTTCGAGCTCGAAGTCGCGACGAAAAGGGCCCACATCCTCGCCGGCTTCAGGATCGCCCTCGACCACCTCGACGCCGTAATCGCCCTCATCCGCCGCGCCAAGGACGTGGACGCCGCCCGCAAAGGCCTGGTGAAAAAGTTCAAACTCTCCGAAATCCAGGCGCAGGCGATCCTCGATATGCGCCTCGCCCGGCTGACGGCCCTCGAGCGCCAGAAGGTCCTGGACGAACTCGCCGAGACCAAGAAATTGATTAAGCGCCTTAAAGCCATTCTCGCCGACGAGAAGAAGGTCCGCGCGATCGTAAAGGACGAACTCGCCGCGCTCGCGGAAAAATACGGCGACCCCCGGCGGACCGAAATCGTCCCCGCGGAGGACGAAGATTTCTCCATCGAGGACCTCATCGCCGCCGAAGATATGGCCATCACCCTCACCCACGAGGGCTATATTAAGAGGACGCCCCTCGCCGTCTACCGCCGCCAGGGCCGAGGAACGCGGGGCGTCTTGGGGCACGCCGCCGGGAAGGGCGAGGACTTCGTAGCCGACCTCTTCATCGCCTCGAGCCACGCCTATCTTCTGTTCTTCACCAACCGTGGGAAGTGCTACTGGCTGAAGGTCTACAGTATCCCGGAGATCGCCCGGGCCGGCCGCGGCCGCGGCGTCCGCAACCTCCTCGAAATCTCGCCCGAGGAAGAGGTCAACGCCGTCGTCGCGGTGAAGGACCTCGCCGCCAAAGCCAACCTCCTCTTCGCGACCCGCAAAGGGCAGATAAAGAAGACGCCCCTTGCGGCTTACTCCCGTCCCAAGCGCGGCGGCATTATCGCCCTCAAGTTGGCCGCGGGTGACGAGCTCATCGGCGTCCGCCTCGAGCGCTCGCGCGGTGACGTCGTCCTCTTCTCCTCCAGAGGAAAAGCTGTCCGCTTCCCCGCGAGCGAGGTTCGGGCCCAGGGTCGCGTCGCCGCGGGCGTCCGGGGGATGCGCCTCGGGAAGAGCGATAGCGTCGTCGCGATGCTCACGCCCGAGCCGGGCGAGGATGTCTTGGTGGTGAGCGCGAAAGGCTTCGGCAAACGTACGCCGGTGGGGAGGTACCGGCGGATGCACCGCGGCGGCGGCGGCGTCATTACCCTCAAAACGAACGCTAAGACCGGCCTCGTCGTGGGCGGCCGGGCGGTGGCGGGCGGCGAGGACCTCGTCCTCATAACCGAGAAAGGCGTCCTCAACCGCGTAGCGGCCGACGGTATATCGAAGCAGGGCCGGGCGACGCAGGGCGTGCGCGTATTGAAGGTCGAGAGAGGCGACCGCGTCGCCGCGATGGCGGTCGTCCGCGAAGAGGCCGACTAAGACTACGTCCGCGGGCACGTAAAACGGGCGGCCCGCCGGGCCGCCTTCAGCCGTTCCCCTCGACGCTCGCGGCGGTCCCCCTAATGCGTTCCGACGACCTCCCGGTACCAACGTTCCGTCTCCGCCACCATCCGCTCGAGGCCAAACTCATCTACGGCCCGGCGCCGCGCCGCCGCCGCCAACGCTTCCCGCGGACCATCGTTATCCAACAACTCACTTATCGCGCCGGCTAACGCGTCCCCGTCACCCGGCGGGACGATTGCGCCCGCGCCGCCGGCCAAGGCCTCGGCGTTACCGCCCACGTCCGTCGCAACGCAAGCGAGCGACGACGCCATCGCTTCCAAGAGCGCGTTGGAGAAACCCTCCGCGTCCGACGATAACACGAAGATGTCGGCGGCCGCTAAATACCTCTCTACCTCCTCAAGCCGCCCTAAGATACGGACGAAGGGTAGAAGCCCCAACCGCCCGGCCTCCCGCGTAATATTCTCCTTTTCCGGCCCGTCGCCCAACAGCACGAGGTAGGGACGCCGTTTCGCCTCCCGGCCTCGCGCGGCCGCGGCGACGGCCCGAAGCAGAAGCGTATGGTTCTTCACCGGCGAGAAGTTCGCGACGTTGATGATTACCGGCGCCGCCGCCGGGACGTGCAGCTCGTCCGTCCTTATCGCCGCGGCCGCCGCGGCGAAACGCGCGCGCGCAAACCGCTTCGTATCGACGCCGTTATAGATTAGGTGGACCTTCGCCGCGGCGCCGCGGAGGACTGGCCGGTACCTTTCCGCGACGCCGCGCGAGTTGACCATTATGCCCGCGGCGCGGCGAGCGAGCCAACGGTCGAGGGCGAGGTGATACCACCTCTTCCACTGGTCGGTGGATAGGAAGGATATGACGACGGCACCGACGCCCGCCCGCGGCGCGGCGAGCGTTCCCCACAAGTTGGCGGACGTGAGTTGGCAGTGGAGGACGTCGGGCCGGAAAGCCGCCAGCGCCGCGCCGAGCGCCCGCAGACGCGCGCGCCGGGGCCGGCGGGGGACCATCGCGAAGTGCGCGTAGAGGCCGCGCGGCAGCGCCGCGGCCCGTCCCTCCTCGGCTAAGAGCAACACCTCGTGGCGCCGGGCCAAGAGGCCCCCCGCCAACGAGACGACCTGCCCCTCGGCGCCGCCTACGTCCAACTGGCCGATATATATAGCGACCCTCATCGTCGGCACCGGTGCTCAGCCGGGGAAGGGCGGCGGCTCGGCTTCGTCGCCCGGGGTCCCCTCCGGCGCGGCTTCGGGCCCAGGCGTCCCCTCTTCCGCGGTCCCGCCTTCGGCCGTCGCCGGCTCCTTCTTCGGTAGTTTATACAGCGTCGCGATCGCGATGTCGAAGGCGCGGTCCTCCGGCGCGTCGCCCCATACGGCGGAGGCGCCGATGATGTGCCGCCGGCTTATGTCCCAGCTCCCCGCGGCCAAAGTCAACTCAACCTTCGCGCCCGGCGCCAATTGGCCCAGGACCGTCTCGCTCGCGGCGTAGGGGTTGATACCGTGCGTCTGCGGCAGGAAAACCCTAACGTCGCCCAATGGCTTCTTCCCGACGTTCTCGACGGTTACGTCCACCCTCGGGCCGCCGCGGACCCGGCGTATGCGTAGTTTCACCGGCATCTGGCCGCGGCGCTCGCGGAGGCGGGTGAACGCCGCGGCGCCCGCGACGGCGTAATCCATACAGGTGAACTCTTCGCCCCGCCGCGAGTATAGTGCCCGCTCGAAGTCGTGCCAGAAAAGGCCCTCGACGTTACCGCGGCCGTAGAAGCCGTCCACCGCGGCCACGTAACGGTCGTACATCTCGTAGGGTTGGTTCACCGCCGGGTTCCACTTGTTCTGGAGGAGGTAGCGGTCCACGCTTATCCCCGGGACCGCGTTGACCTGGCCTTGGCTCAGATATTCGGGCCACCGTTTGATGAGGTAATCGAATTCGTCCTTCGTCGCCTCGTATAACATCACCATACAATAGTCCGCGCCGGCGTCGTTCAACATCAAGATGTCTTGGCCGTGC
>CAZJNB010000054.1:0-9795 GCA_964547385.1 uncultured bacterium | reverse complement strand
CTCATCCGGCCGCTTAACTACGCCCCGGGCGTTGCCGGCCGGGGGTGGCTCGTCGCGACGACGCCTACCGGCGGCAAGGTCGCCGTCATCAACGCCGTCGGCCGGGTTTTTATGGATATAAGGGATTGCCCGTTCCGCGCCGTCGACCGGGCGCTGGGATCGCTGGCCGCCGAGACGAAGGTCATTATAGTGGACTTCCACGCCGAGGCGACTTCGGAAAAGGAAGCGATGGCGCGCTACCTCGACGGCCGCGTTACCGCGGTAATCGGAACCCACACCCACGTCCAGACCGCCGATGAGCGTATCCTCCCGGGCGGCACCGCCTACATCACCGACGTCGGAATGACCGGTCCGTCGGACGGCGTTATCGGTACCGCGGCGAAGCCGGTCCTCAAGCGCTTTCTCACCGGTTTGCCGACGCGGTTCACGCCCGCTCGCGGCCCGGGTCTATTCTCGGCGACGGTCGTGACCGCGGACGAAGAGACCGGCCGGGCCTTAACTATAGAGCGAATACACGTGCGCGAGGAGTAGCGGTGGCCGTCGACAAAAGCTCGGGCGACGTAGCGCGCGTGCGCGAGGCAGTCGACATCATCGCGCTCATAGGCGAGCACGTCGGCCTTAGGCCCGCCGGCGAAAACTTCACCGGCCTCTGCCCCTTCCACGAAGACTCCAAGCCGTCGTTGACGGTATCGCCGGCCAAACAGCTCTATTATTGTTTCGGCTGCGGCGAGGGCGGCAACGTCTTCACCTTCATTATGAAGATGGAAGGGTTGAGTTTCGGCGAGGCGCTCCGCAAGCTGGCGGCGCGGGCGGGAATTCGCCTTCGCGCCGGCCGCCGAGCCGGGCCCCAGGAGCGGCAACGCGAAAGCCTGCTCGCCATCGTCGCCGCCGCGGCCGACTTTTATTACGAGAACTTGAAGGCTTCCGACGCCTACGCGCGTCGGGCGCGTTCCTACCTTCTCGAGCGGGGGTTGGCCGAGGAGACGATAGAGGAATGGAAGCTCGGCCTCGCGCCCGATAGTTGGGACGCGCTCCTGCGGCGGCTGAGCCGGGAGGGCTTTCAACCGGCGGACGTCGCCGCCGCGGGCCTTGCCGTTCCGTCAAAGAAGGGCGGCGGCTTCTATGACCGTTTCCGCGGCCGTATCGTCTTCCCCATCGCGAACGCCGCCGGCCGAGTCATTGCCTTCGGCGGCCGCGTGCTCGGCGAGGAGGAACCGAAATATCTCAACTCCTCCAATACGCCCCTTTATGACAAGAGCGCGACGCTCTATGGCCTCAGCCGGACCCGGGCGGCGGTAGTACGGGCCGCGAGCTGTGTCATCGTCGAGGGCTACCTGGACCTGTTGGGTATGTGGCAGGCGGGGGTGGCGAACATCGTCGCGACGTGCGGGACCGCGCTCGCGGAGGAGGCGGCGACGTTGCTCGGGCGTTACGCGCGGGAGTTCGTGTTGTTGTTCGACGGCGACGCCGCGGGCCAACGGGCCGCGCGGCGGGCCGTGGGCCCGCTCCTCCGGCGCGGCGCCCGCGTCCGGGTCGCGACGTTGGCCGGCGGCCGCGACCCCTTCGACGTTGCGATGGACGGCCCGGCGGCGGCCGCCGAACTGGTCGAGGGGGCCGCCGAGTGGCTCGACTTCATAATCGAGGCGGCGCGGCGGGAACACGGCGACGACGACGTCGCGGCCCAATTGGCCGTCGCCCGGGAGGCGGGCGGCCTGGCGGCCGCGATTCCGGACGAGTTGGAGCGACAGTTTTGGCGCGGGCGCCTCGCCGAGAAGCTGGGCGTCGCCCTCGAGACTTTTACCTTGCCGGCGGGGGGCGGCGCCAGGCCGCGGCCGTCGGCGTCGGCGGCCGGGCCGGAACAAAACCTCCTCCGCCTCTTGGTGCATTACCCTGCGGCGGCCGCGGAGGCGCTGGCCCAGCTCGAGCTCGGCGACGTCGCCGACGAGCAGGCGCGGCGGGTCCTGCGGGTGATGGGGAAGTTGGCGAAGAAAGGGCCGTTCTCGGTAGTGGAACTATTAGACGAGTTGGACGAGGGGGATAGCCGTGTGGTAACGTCGTTCGCGATGGCGGCGGGGCGTGACGAAGATAGCGCCCGGGCGGTACGGCTCGCGGTGCGCGCGGTTAAACATCGAGCGTTCGCGCGGCGTTTCCGCGAGCTCAAGGGCCGGCTCGCGCGCGAGGGCGGGGACGACGCCGCAATTGCGGAGATGCGGGCGCTCCTGGAGGAGAAAAGGCGCCAGCTCGGCGGCGCGGAATTATAATATCCGGTTAAAGGTGTTTATTAAGAGAACGCTGGGCCCGTCGGCGCCGCGGTGCGAAAGCGGCGCCACGGTTTTTTTTTGCGATTATAAACTACGGACCTCGTGAAAAGGGTGAGATAATGCGAAAAAGGGGCGTTTTTTCGGGTTTGGCGGCGGCCTTGCGAGCTAAAACGGCGTTTTTCGCTCCCTGCGGGCCGTGCTAAATCAACGAAAATCGTGCCGTTTCGGCGGTGATTTGTAAAAAAACGAGGAGAATTTGACTTATTTTTCGTTATATGTTAGTATATAATATAGCAAATACACCTGTACGTAGGAGGTAAGATGGCCACACGGCCCGGGACAATTGACAAAGCAGGCCGGAAGGCGGTAACACAGCTCATCGAGAAGGGTAAAAAGAGCGGCCGCCTTACGTACCAGGAGCTGAACGAGGCGCTCCCCGATAGCATCGTCCTCTCGGACAAGATTGACAACATCCTGGTAATGTTTAACGAGATGGACATAGACGTCGTGGACGGCTCCAAGGTCGCGGTCCGCGAGAAGCCGAACGAGGGGAAGGAGGGGCGCGGTAAAAACGTGCCCGCGTGGCTTAAGCCGCGCGCGGGCCGGGTGGACGACCCGGTTCGGCTCTACCTCCGGGAAATGGGCCGGGTCCCGCTGCTCTCGCGGGAGGGTGAGGTCGTCCTCGCGAAGAAGATCGAACGGGGCCACCAGAAGGCCCGCCGGGGCGTCTTCTACCTCTACCTCATCTTCGACGAGATCGCCGCCTTGGCCAAGCGCGTAAAAGAAGGCCGCGTCAAGATAGAGGAAATCCTAATCGTCTATAGCGAGGGGCGTTTGCCGCTGTGGAAACAGCGCGAGCTCTCCGCGAAGATCATCGAGAACAGCGGCCGCATCGCGAAGCTCCGCCGGGAATTCGACCGCGTCTACAATCGCCTCGGGCGGAGCCGCGTCGGCTCGCCCGCCTACCTCAAAAACAAAGAGGCCCTTAGCCGCATCAAGCGCGAGGTCGTCGCGACCCTCGAGGAGTGCAATTACAGCACCTTCCAGGTGGACGCCTTCGCGAAGCGCGCCGAGGAATACCGCGACTATATCTTGGAGAACCTCAAGGGCGTCGAGCGCCTGGAGGAGCACTTCCGGATGGACCGGAGCGCGCTGGGCTCGCTCGCCCGGGAGCTCAAGACCAAGGGCGCCCGCCGGGTGGCGCTGCCCCGCGGCAAGAAATACACCGCCGCGGCCATTATCGACGCCGACCGCGAGATAAAGAACTGCTTCCGGCGTCTCCGCCGTTTTAGCCAGAAGCTCCGGATGGACCATCGCGAGTTCCTCGACATCGTCCGCCGGGTCAAGGGCGGCCAACGGGAGGCCTACGACGCCAAGACGAGTTTGGTGAAGGCCAACGTCCGCCTCGTCGTCTCCATCGCGAAGAAATATACCAACGGCGGCCTCCAGTTCCTCGACCTCATCCAGGAGGGTAACATCGGCCTGATGCGCGCCGTAGATAAGTTCGACTACAAGAAAGGCTACAAGTTCTCCACCTACGCCACCTGGTGGATACGCCAGGCGATCACCCGCGCCATCGCCGACCAGGCCCGGACCATTCGCATCCCGGTCCATATGATCGAAGCCATCGGCAAGGTCGTGCGCGCCTCCCGCCAGCTCATCCAGGAATACGGCCGGGAGCCGCTGCCGGAGGAGATCGCCGCCAAGATGGGGATGAGTATCGAGAAGGTCCGCCGCGTCCTCAAGATCGCCCAGGAGCCGATTAGCCTGGAGACGCCCGTCGGCGAGGAGGAGGACAGCCACCTCGGCGACTTCATCGAGGACAAGTCCGTTATCAGCCCCGCGCGCGCCGCGGCCTACGCCCTCCTCCGCGAGCAGATGGAGACCGTCCTCACGACGCTCTCCAAGCGCGAGGAGCGCGTCCTCCGCTACCGCTTCGGCCTGGGCGACGGCATCACCCGCACCCTCGACGAGGTGGGCGCGGTCTTCAACGTTACCCGCGAGCGCGTCCGCCAGATCGAGGCCAAGGCCCTCCGCAAGCTCCGCCACCCCACCCGCTCCAAGAAGGTCAAGGCCTTCCTGGACCTCTAAGGAACGAACGAACGATTGCAAATAAGACGCCGGCCGCGAGGCCGGCGTTTTTAACGTTTTCGCCTTTACCCCGGATTAAACCTTATTGACCAGGCCTAATTCGCATATAAAATCAACTGCTTCCTTGAGAGTGTTTTCATTTAATTCCCAACCGAAATCCGAAGCAACTTGGGCTATTCCATCGGGGTTCATCTCCGGGTGCTCCGGGCTTTCTGCTTTTTTCGATTTTAATATATACAACGCTTTAGCTGCGACGGTAAGGGTAAGATAATCGCTGGGTATACCTCGATTTCGTAATTCCTTTGTAACTTCTCGAACTTTTTCTATGTCGGGGTCGTTTTTCGTAGTTAAATTATAGCTCAAATCCTGCCCGAGCCGGGAAAGATGGAAATCGTAACGTATAATTTCCCGGCCCCATTCGTCCCTCCCGCCGAAGGCGTAAGTTTCAACACGGACTAACCCCAAACCAATAAGCTCGTTAATAGCCTCCTCAACTTGAGGGGAATAGGGTCCGTAATAATATGCCTGATACCCGAAATCCTCTTTTAATAGCTCGGCAATAAAAAATCCTATTTTCTGGAGTCTAGTTTTTCCTTGTATAGGTTCTTCAGCTTCGCTTAAAATAGTAAAGATGGCTTTTTTAAGGTCCATCAAGATCACTCCTTCCGAAAACAGTAGCGATGACGCCCGATATCTTTTCGTTGTATTCTTTTATTTTTATCTTTTTATCCGCTTCATTACTAAATTCGAAAGGCGGAATATATACTGCCAAGAACTTCTTTGATGTTTCTTCTTCGGTTTTAGAGTATAACGTAGAAACGTTCACGAATTCAACTGGTTTTTTTGGGTCTTTTTTTTGGGCTAATAATAACCTTGCCAAAGCACCCTCTTTGGGTTTAATCAAAGATTGCTTATTAAAAATATTTACCATTATTTCCCATGGTTCGAAATTTAATTCGTCCGCTATTAATCCCTCCAATTTAACTACTTCGTCGTCATTAGGACCTTCTAACATTAGTTCCGGGTTAGCGATTGTTTCTAGGGGTTCACGATATACCTCTTTATATAACTCCCTTTTTCTTAATTTCGAGAATAGGGACTCTGCTTTTGTCTTTGGAAAGTTTTTAAGGATTTCTCGCGTTAACGAATCGTCGTCCCATTTAATATATTCCGTTACGTAATCGTCTACGTCTTCGAATACGTATAGGTTTTTTAATATTGGGATATCATCTTCTTCTATCCCTACGCGTATAGCCCGGGTCATCATTTTATCGGTTATAAGCCTCCCTTTATGCGCATATACTTGGGTATTCATATAATATCGGGCCAATACGAATTGTTCTAACGCTTCTTGCCCATCATCTTCTAATCCTAAATAAGTGTTGAACCCATCTATTATAACGGTTAACGTATTTATCAACCTTTCGATATCATAAAGCCCGTACTTGACTCCGCAAAACAGGCTATCCCTTAATAAATAGTCTTGTTTATCTACGTCGATAGGACCGGAAACGATACCTGTAGATAATTCTAACCCGTCCTCCCCGTTAAGTATGTCTACGATTTTTTCGATGTCTTTTTGGGCTACCTCTTTATTAATCTCTTCATTACACATTAATATTTTCTCTGTTATAACTTCGTGGATTTTTTTATTTTTATATTTTTCTTTAACGGCAGCTGGGGTATTTTCTTCTAACGCGAATTCCGAAACGTGCGAGAAAGAACCGTGCCCTATGTCGTGTAATAAGGCCGCGTACCTTATAAGTGAGTTACTTTCGTTTTTTAAAAATGCTTTAAATTTATTAGTGATACGCGCGGCTAAATGTAACGCGCCCAGCGAATGTTCAAACCTCGTGTGGTTCGCTCCGGGGTATATTAAGTAAGCATGTGCTAATTGTTTAATACGTCTTAAACGCTGGAATACTTGAGTGTCGATTAAACTCTTTTCTTTTTCGTTAACGTTGATGTAACCGTGTACAGGGTCTCTAACCTCTTGCATTTTACATTCTCCCTAATAAAGTATAATATTATTGGTCAGAATCCGCAAGTTTGCTGATACGTGCGGCGCCGCCGCCTTTCGCCGGCTTTCGCCGCCGTGCGCTACCCTCACAACCCCGCGGCCTTCCGCTTTATCTCCGCGACCAGCTCCCGGAACCACTCGGTCCGGTTGTAACGTGCGAGGTCCGGGTCGTCGCCGGCGATGTCCGCGAAGGACGCCGGCCCGAGCTCCAGCGCGTGCCGTAAATACGTGCGGCACTGTTCCTCGTCGCCGTGTTCCGCCCAATAGCACGCGAAGTTGTAGTAGACGCGGAAGTCGTCGGGCGCGAGCTCGAGCGACTTCCGGTAGTCGGCCTCGGCGCCCGCGTCGTCGCGGAGGCGGTGTTTGCATACGGCCCGGGCGCTGTAGCCGATGGCCGACGTGGGCGCGAGCGCCAGGGCTTGGGCCGCGGCGGCGAGCCCCTCGGCGGCCTTCCCCAGCTCCGCCAGGCAGTGGGCCTTCGCGGTGTAGGCCCGCACGAACGTGGCCTCGAGCGCCAGCGCCTGCTCGATGAGGACGAGGGCCTTCTCGTAGTGCCCGCGGAAGTAGAGCTCGATGCCGCGTTGCGTCAGCGCCGCGGCCTCGCGTCGGCGTTCGCCGGCGGCGTCCTTAGCTGTAACCATATACTACCACCCCGTCCTAATCTTCTCCCAGATACGCCTTGCGGACGCCGTCGTTGGCGCGGAGGTTGGCGCTCGTGTCCGCGAGGACGACTTCGCCCGTCTCCATAACGTAGCCCCGCGTCGCGACGTCGAGGGCCATCGCCGCGTTCTGCTCCACCAGGAAGACGGTAATTCCCTCGGCGTTGACCCGCCTTATCGTCTCGAATATCGTCTCCACGTATTGCGGTGCCAGCCCCAGCGACGGCTCGTCCAACAGCAACAGCCGCGGCGCCGCCATCAGCGCCCGCCCGAGCGCGAGCATCTGCTGTTCGCCACCCGAGAGGGTCCCGCCGCGCTGGCGCCGCCGCTCGGCGAGGACGCTGAAGAGCTCGAAGACGTGCTCCCGCCGCCGGCGGACGTCGCCGCCGCCGCGGCCGAACGTCCCCATCTCCAAGTTCTCCGCCACCGACATCCGGGGGAAGATGCGCCGGCCCTCCGGCACTTGGACGATGCCGCGCGCGACGACTCGGTCCGGCCCGAGCGTAGTTATATCCTCGCCGTCGAAATATTTACGGCCGGCTTTGGGTTTAAGGATGCCGGATATCGTCATCAGCGTCGTGGACTTTCCGGCGCCGTTGGCGCCGATGAGGCAGACCACCTCCCCCTCGTTCACCTCGACCGTTACGCCTTTAAGCGCCGCGATCGGTCCGTAGGAGACGCTCACGTCGTCCAGTTTGAAGAAGGGTTTATTTCCGCTCATAGCTACGGCCCGCCCGTCGCCCGGGCGAAGTCTTCGAGGAGTGAGACCAATCGCGCCGGCTCGAGGCAACTCGCGTAATAGGTCCGTTTCGTGGTTTCGATTTTGACGCCGGGCCCCGAGCCGGTTATCCATCCCCAGCCGCCCCGGCCCGGGCGGATGCCCGCGCCGCCGAAACGCCACCATTTAATCTCATAAGGCGCCGCGGCGACGACCTCGCTTAACGGCATCCTTTTTTTAAATAGGCCGAAGCGGAACATTATCTCGGCGCCGTCGAACGTTACGACCAGCGTTCGGAAGTTAGCGAGCAAAAACGCCACGATGACCCAGACGCCGACGGTGCTCCACGACGCCGCCGCGCCGCCGACGTGCGACGCGCCGCTAATAACGACTACCGCAACCAAGGCCAACGCGCCGGCCAGGACGAAAGTAATAAGGCGGGAGAATACCGAGCTTCGGAAGAGGACCGTGCGCGCGCGGTTCATATCGGTACTCCCTTATGGTTCGAACGCTTTGCCGACCGCGATGAGATATAGCGGCAGGTATTCGTCGTCCAGCTCGAGCGCGGCGCGGACGTCGCCGTCGCGGAAGGCGCCGAGGGCGATGGCGCCGAGGCCGAGGGACGTGGCCGCGAGCAATATGTTCTGGGCTACGTGCCCGGCCTCGAGCATACAGTAACGTTCGGCCCGGCCGCGATATTTACGGGCGGTTATCGCGGGCCGCGCGACGATTATAATGACCGCGGGCGCGCGTTTGAGCGGCGCCTGGCCGAGGCCGGCGCGCGCGAGCTCGCCGCGGCGGTCGTCCGCGACCGCCTTCACGAGGCGGTGGCCTTTGGGCTCGTAGCGCCAGACGGCGAGGTCGTCGGCGTAGTAGAGCGTTATGGGGTAGAGGGCGCCCGCGGAGGGGGCCGTGCGAAAGCCGCGGCGCGACGTTATCCCCTGGCCGGCCCACAGCAGTTGGCTTATCTCGGCGTCGCCGAGCTTGCCCGGCGCATAGGTGCGGCGGGAGCGCCGGCGCGCGAGGGCGGCGTAGAGGCCCATACCCCCCTCGGCCGCCGGCGGCGGGAGCTCTTTAACGTCGCGCGCGGCGCTCGCTGGCGGCGCGGCCGTTGTCGGCGCGCGCGGCGCGGTGGGTGCCGCGGCCGGCGTCTTTGCTTCGCGCCCGCAACCGGCCGCGGCCAGGGTGACGAGGATGGCGATGGCGCCGCGGCGTAACACCCTACGACTTCCCCTTCGTCGCCTTCGTCCCGAGGTAGGCCTCGATGACGCGGGGGTTATTCTGGACCTCTTGGGAGCGGCCGGCCGCGATCGTCTCGCCGTGGTCGACGACGATAACTCGGTCGCAGACGTTCATCACGAGTTTCATATCGTGTTCAATAAGGAAGACGGTGACGCCAGCGTCGCGAATCTGCCGGATGAGTGCCAAAAGCTCGTTCTTCTCGGTGGGGTTAAGGCCCGCGGCCGGCTCGTCGAGGAGGAGGAGCTGGGGATGGGAGACGAGGGCCCGGGCGATTTCGAGGCGCCGTTGGAGGCCGTAGGGGAGGGCGTTGGCCTGCCACTCCTCCTTACCGTCGAGCTCCACGAAGGCGAGCGTTTTGACCGCGGCGTCGCGGATGGCATGCTCGCCGCGGCGGTGGCGCGGCGTCGCGAGGACCGCGTCTACGAAGCCGGCGCGCGACATCTGGTGGCCGCCGACCTCGACGTTCTCCACGCTCGACATCTCGTCGAAGAGGTTGATGTTTTGAAAGGTGCGGTAGAGGCCGGCGCTCGAGATCTGGTCGGGCCGCAGGCCGCCCTTGGGCGCGAGGGCGACGCCCACGGCGGTGAAGACGAGGGCGAGGGCCAGCGCCGCGGCGCCGGCGCCCGCGAGGGTGAAGAGGTAACGTTCCCCCAGGACGAACGCCGCCAGCGTAGCCGCCATCGCCGCCGCGGAGAAGAACGGCAGCCACCGCGCGCTCGCTTTCGCCCGGGCAATCACTCGCCCGCGATATGCGACGGTCCCGGCGCTCGGGTCGTAGATGCCGGTTGTGTTGTTGAAGAGCGT
>CAZJNB010000053.1:0-9811 GCA_964547385.1 uncultured bacterium | reverse complement strand
GGCGCGCGCGTCAACGTCGAAGTCAAGGTCTCCGGCGCCCGCGCCGTGGACCTGGTCTTCGACGGCGAGCGGCGCTCGGCGCTGACACGCGAGGACGACAGCTACGCCGGCGCGTTCGTGGTCGGCAAGAGGGGCGTCTACCGCGTCGAGGCGACGTCGCCCTGGGGCCGGACGGCGACGCCGGCGTTCCATATCGTCCCCCGGGCCGACGCGCCGCCGGCGGTTACGATTACGGCGCCGGCGCGGGATGTGCTATTGGCCGACGTTACGCCGTCGCCCCGGCTCCGTTTCACGTGCGCGGACGACTTCGGCCTGGGCGCCGTCCGCGTCGTATATTACAACGAGGTTACGGGCCAGCGTCTCGACGTCGCCGTCGGCACCGGCGCGGGCCGCCGGGAGTTGGAGGGAGAATGCGAGCTCGTGCCGCCCGGGATGGACCTCTTCCCCGGCGACGTCGTAACCTACTACGTGGAGGCGTTCGACAACGACGCGGTGGCCGGGCCGAAGGCGGGCCGCTCGCCCAGCTACCGTTTCCGCCTGCCGACGAGCGCCGAGATGTTCGCGCGCGTCAATGAGGATATGACCGCCGGCGTGGCCGAGTTGGAGGGCTTGGCGGAAGAGCTCCGGAATTTTGGGGAGAAGTTGGGGCGGGAGGAGAACGCGGACGCCGATGGGCCCGAGCGGCCGCGCCTCCGCGAGCTCGCGGCCGAACAGGACCGGCTCCGCCGGGAGCTGGCCGCGGCGGCGACGAAGTTGAACGAGATGCTCGCGGCCGGCGAAGGGAGCGCGCTCAGCCCGGAGCTCGCCGCCAAGTTGTCGGAGGCGAGCCGCCTGTTGAACGAGGTCCTCGACGAGCGGGCGAAGGAGTCGCTCCGCAAACTCGCCCAGGCCCTGCGCGAAGTTGACCCGGAGCGCATCAAGGAGTTGATGGCCCAGGTGCAACTGGACCAGGCCGAGATGTCGCGCCGGCTGGAGCGGGTGCTGAACGTCTTGCGGGAGGCACAGCGCGAAGAGCTTTTGAAGAACCTCGCGGCGCAGGCCGAGGAGTTGGCCGAGCGCCAGCGGGAGCTCGCCGCGCGCGCCGAAGCCGGCCGAGCCGAGCTCGAGGATGCGCGCCAACAGCGCTTGTTGGCCGGCGAGGTCGCCGCGTTCCCCGAGTCGATAGACAAAGCCGCGGCGAGCTTTGACGAGGTTGACGCCAAGCTCGCGGCCGAGCTCCGCGCGCTGGCCGCGAAACTAAGCGCCGAGGAGGCCGCCCGGGTCGCGGAGGAAGCCGCCGCCGACTTGGCCGCGGGCGACCTCGACGCGGCCGCGGCGAAGGGGAAGATGACGGAGGCCCAGCTACGGGCCGCGGCGGCGTCGCTCAGGGATATGTCCCAACGCTACGGCGAAGCGCGGAAGGGCGCCCTCCTCGCCGAGCTCGACCGGACGCTGGCGGGGGTGCTGGCCGCTTCCTACCGGACAGAGGCGCTCGCCGCGGAAGTCGCCGGCGGCGACGTGGCCTCGGGCTTCGCGGGCCGGCAACGCAACCTCGCCGCGGTGGTCGCCGAGCTGAGCGCGCGGGCGGGAGCCGCCGCGGAGAAGTCGTTGTTCGTTCCGCCGGCGGTGGCCGACGCGCTCGGGGACGCCGGCGCCGAGCTCGCCGCCGCCGCCGATAACTACGAGCTCGGAAACCCGGGCGCGGCCGGCGCGGGCGCGGTGCGGGCGCTCGCGGGCCTCAACGTCGCGGCCGCGGCGCTCTTGGACGCGCGGGCGAACATAGCGGCCGCCGGCTCGTCGATGGGCTTGGCGGAGATGGTGGAACGGATGAAAGCGCTGGCGCAGGGACAACGGGGCGTGAACCAGCAAGGGCAGTCGTTGTTCTCTATAATGCCCGGGATGACGCCCTCGCGGCTTGGGCAGATGTTGGAACAGCTGGCCGCGGAGCAGGCGCTCATCCGGCGGGGGTTGGAGAAGCTATCGCGCCGCGGCCGGGGGCGAGAGGGTAATCGGGCCGGCGACCTCGGCGGCATAGGCCGGGATATGGAAGAGGTGGAAAAGGACTTGGCCGCGGGGCGGCTGGACGAACGGGTTATCGCCCAGCAGGAGAAGCTGTTGGAGCGGATGCTCAGCGCGACGCGGGCGATGCGGGTTCAGGGGCGCTCCAGTCGGCGGCGCTCGACGCCGGGCAAGGCCTACGCGACGCCCGCGGTGGCGCCCCTTCCGCCCCGGCTTACGGCGCCGCGGCGGGAGGGCGCGCCGGCGAGCGGGACGCCCCGGCGCGGCTACGTCCCGGCGGACCTCCGCGGCGCGCTCGCGGACTATTACCGGCGGCTGGCGGGCGGCGAATGATGGACGGCTCGCGGAGGCGCACCCTCTTCTTAACGGTCGCGGCGGCGACGGCGGTGGCGGCGGCGGCCCGCGGCGACGCCGACCTGTTGATACGCGCCGCGGATTACCTGGCGGCGGGCGAAGGCGAGAAGGCCACCGTCGCCCTCATCGCCTACGGCCGCGGCGAGCCGGCGGCGCCGTTGGCCAACCAGGCCCTCGACGCCGCGTTCCTCCTCTTCAAGAAGGCCGTCGCGCCGGCGGCGTTGGCGCCGTACGTCGAAGCGCTCGCGCTGTTGGCGGAGGGTTACGTCGCGACCGCGGACGCGAGTTTTCGGGAGATGGCCGCGGCCGAGGAAACGCCGTGGCCGGTGCGCGGCCGCGCGGCCCTGGTCGCCGCCGAGCTGAATACCCGGGGCGACCGTGTCGCGCTGCTGGCGGCGGCGTGGGCCGAGTGCGACGGCGATACCGGCCGCCTGCTCGCGATCGCCCTCGCCGACGCGTATTATAAAGCGGGAGCGGCCGCGAAGGCTCTCGCGGTCCGGGAGGAGTTCGTGAAGAGGTTTGGGGACGACGAGGGTTTAAAGTATTTCGATTACTTGCTCGCGCCCGCGGAGGAGGGAAAGTGATGCGTGCCGGGCGCGAAGTCCGCGTCGTGTTCGACGCCGGGCCGCTCGCGGCGCTCTTGGCCTCGGGCGACGATGCCCCCCTCCTCCCCACCCTTTCCTACGGCGAGGCGAGGGTTGTATATAGCCGCGGCATTTGGGAGGAAGTGCGTCGGCGACTGGCGGAGGCGGCGTTGGGCGGTGAAGAGGTGGCGGCGTGTTTGGCGGCGCTCCGGCGCCAGGGGCTCGAGCTCGAGCCCGGGAGCGAGGTCGAGGCCTACGAGGACGGCGGCCGGGACGAGGGTTTGCGGCTCGCGGTCGCCGCCGGCGCGGAGGTCTACGTGACGGCCGACGCCGGCCTGCTCGAGCTCGGCGAGTGGAAGGGTATTAAAATCGTAGGCGATATGCAAGCGGTCCGACAGCTGTTACTGTCGCCGGAGGAGACCGCGGTGGCGTTTCGCGCGGCGTCGGAGCCGGAGGCGCTACGCGTCGCCGAGGCGTTGGCCGCGGCCGGCATCGACGCCCGCGTCGTCTCGCAACAGGTCCCGTGGTACGACGGTGTCCTGGTTATCGGCCAGGGCTATTGGGGCGAGATAATGGTCTTCGCGAAGGACCAGGCCGCGGCCGCGAGGGTGATCGAAGATATTGAACTTTAAATAACGCGGCGTTTCGCCGCGTGAGGAAGACTTAAAGGCCGCGCCGCCGGGCGGCCTGTTATTTTTGTTTATCGTCCCATGGGCGGATGTGGGGCGACTTCCCCATTATGACGTCGAGGCTTCGCGGGCCGCAGTTAAAGAGAAGGTCGATGGCCGAGAGGTTGGGGATAAACTCGCCGAAGAGCTGGGGGTAGGGCGTCGGCCGCCAGCCGAGGTAGCGCTGGTCGATGCCCGCGGCTTCGAACTTCGCCCGCTCGATATAAGCGGCCTCGCCGTCGGAGGAGAGGTAATCGCCGGCGCCGAGCTTACGGCAGATGTCTATGACGAGGTCGGACTTCGTCCCCTCGAAGGTGAACGCCGCGGCGTCCACGATGGGCGTCGCGACGCCCAGACACTCCCGCATCTTGGCGATGAGGTGGAGGTTAAGGTCGACGAGCCATTCCCACTTCCGGCCGTAGGCTTCGGCGAAGACGCCGGCGTAATCGTCGAAGTGGGGCGCGGCGCCGTAGTTCTGCCGTATCGTCTCCCAGTGCTTCCGGCGCCAACCGCCGCCCGCGATACGGGCGTCCTTTATCGTTTGGCGGGATTTCCCTTTAACGTAGACGGGGACGGCGAGCCACGCCGGCCCCCGGCGGGTCTTGATGCGGTTGCGGACTTGCCAGCTCTGCTTGCTCAGTTGGACGAAGGGCATAAACATAAATTCATCCGCCCGGGCCATTTTTTGGAAGAAGCCGGCGAACGGCAGGTAGACGGGTTGGTGGAGGGCTACTATTTTTTTCGGAGGAGGAGTATCCATCCGGCATCGTAGGCGGCGCGGTTCCGGCGACTGACGTAGTAGCGGTCGCACCAGACCACGTCGAAGCCGTCCGCGAAGAGTTCGCGGGCGGCGCGCTCGTCGAAGACGGTGAAGGCGAGGCCCTTCCATTCGCCGCGATGCCGGAACGTTTGGGCGGTGATCTCTTCGGCGTCGGCGACGTGGGAATCTTCGGGCGAACGGAGATTCGTGAAGCAGAGGCCGGCAGGCTTCAAAATGCGGTGGACCTCCGCGACGGCTCGTCGCACCGCGGCGGCGTCGCCGTAAAAGATGCATTCCCACGGCAGGACCAGCTCGAAGCTATCGTCGCCGAAGGGGAGGGCGGCGAAGTCGCAGCACGTTACGCGGGCGGGGTAACCCTCCTGGCGCAGGAACGCGCGCGCGTTGGCGACGGCCTGGAGGGAGTAGTCCGCGGTGAAAGTATCGAAGCCCCACCGGCTGAGCAGGACGCTGTGGCGACCGGAGCCGGCGCCGAGGTCGAGAGCGGCTTGGCCGCGGCCCCCCGGCTCGCCCGGATACGTCGCGGCCAAGAAGCGGACGACCTCTTCCGTCGCGTAGACCGTTCGTTTACGGGCGTGATGCTTTTCCCAGAAGTCGCGCTCGGACATAGCTCAGGCGAAGTCTCCTTCCCCGATGCCGTCGCCGGCGGCGATAGCGCGGGTGGCCCGCCGGCCGTTCACCCTCTCGACTTCAAAGGGGTTCATCCCGCGGCGGTTCTTCCCGGGGCGGAGGATGTCGATGTTGTCGCCCTCGGCGAGGACCTCGCCCGCGGCGATGTCCCGCGTCGCCTGAACGCCGCGGACGGCGTAGCCGGCGGCTTCCTCCTCCGCCGGTTGGATTACTTTTTCGCCGGTGCCCAACATCTCCTCGACGAGGCGGACGGTGCGGACCATCGTCGCGAGGCCCGCGGGCTCGACGGCGAAGGCGTGGTCGGGGCCGGGGAGGGTGCGGCTCAGGGTGAAGTGTTTTTCGATGACGCCGGCGCCCAGCGCGACGGCGGCGGCGGGGGCGGCCACGGCGTCCGCGGAGTGGTCCGAGAGGCCGACGACGGTGCCGAACATATTCGCCAGCGCGGGGATCGAACGCAGGTTGAGGGCGGCGGGCGGCGCCGGGTAGGCGGTGGTGCATTGCATGAGCGCGACGGGGACGTCGGCGGCGGCGCGGACGAAGTCGAGAGCGCGTTGGATGTCGGCGTAGCCGGCGGCGCCGGTAGATATGATAAGCGGTTTGCCGGCGGCGACGAGGTATTCCAGGAGCCGGAGGTGGTTGATCTCGCACGAGGCGACTTTGTGGACGTGGACGAGCGGGTCAACCGCGGCGGCGTCGGCGACCGAAAAGGCGGACGCCATAAATTCCAGGCCGCGCTTGCGGGCGCGGGCGGAGAGGCCCGCGAGCATTTCGTAAGGCATTTCGAGGGAGGCGATAAGGTCGTGGGCGTCCGCGTCGATGCCCGCGGCGACCAAGTAATCGCTCTTGCCGGCGCCGGGGGCGTAGAGCGTGGCGGCGCGGAAGAGCTGGAACTTCACCGCGTCACAGCCGGCGTCCGCGGCGGCGTCGATTAGCTCGTAAGCGCGGGCCTCGTCGCCGCCCAGCTCGCCGGCGCGCCAGTTGGAGCCGGCCTCAGCTACGATGAACACCGGTTTGCCCGGGCCGAAGGGGGCCGGCGACGCCTTATTTGTTTTCGGGCGAATCATTTTATTTTAAATTTCTTTAAGCCCTCGACGACGTCGCCGAAGTCGAGCTTTTGGGGCTCTTCGGTAATGGCGGTCGTCGCGCCGGAGGTGCCGAAGTCCACGAGATTGAGGCGGCCGCCCGGGTGTTCGGAGTAGGCGATGCCGAGGATGGGGACGTCTTCGCAGGCGAGGACGAAGCCGACTTCTTGTCCGGCCTTCGTGAGCGCGAGCTTGGTACAGCTCAGCTTCTTTCCGCCCAAGGTTTCGTAGGGCTGGGGGCCCACTTCCTCGGCGTCGATGTCGGCGCCGCCGCCGAAGACGTCGTTCAGGTCCGCGCCCTTCCCGGTAATCTCGAGCGCCTTTTGGAGAAGTTGGAGCTGTTGTAGCGGGAGCTCTACGGCGCGCTCGTCGCCGACCTTAACGATGAGCCGTTCCGCTTCCTTCGTCAGGTCCTTGCCGCTCTCGAGGAAGGAGACGCGCTCGAGTTGGGGCACGAGGGCTTTGGTGATGACCTTGACGCCCTCGCGCTCGACGACGACCTCGAGCCAGAAGAAGTCCTGGCCGCGGCGGCGTTCTCGGCCGGTGAGCGCGAACGAGACGTCGGACTCCTTACCGCCGCGACTGGTAAGGCGGTATTCGCACCATTGCCCGGCGGCCCACTCGCTCACCGCTTCCGTCAATACTTCCTCGATAGGCGTCGGCGGCGGCGGTTTCTTCTTGCCGCAAGGGCCGCAGCCCGAGACCGCGGCCACGACCGCAAGTGCCAGCGCGGAACGGATGAAGTTTCCCATAGCAAACCCTTTCATAATTAGGTGACGCCGAAGGCGAAGTGTGCGAAGTAATAACAGACAGCGCTTATGACGCCGGCGCCGGGGATGGTGAAGAACCAAGTGATGACGATGCGGCGGGCGAGCGCCCACCGGACCGCGTTAATGTTGGCGGTGGCGCCGACGCCCATAATGGCGGTTCCGATTACTTGGGTCGTGCTGATGGGCGCGCCGAGCCAGGTGTTGACGAGGATGACGAGGGCGGAGGATGTTTCGGCGCTGAAGCCGTGGGAGGGTTGGAGCCGGACCATCCGCGAACCCATAGTTTTGATAATCCGCCATCCGCCGAGCTGGGTTCCGAGGCCCATAAAGAGAGCGGAGCCCAAGATTACCCAAACGGGGACATGGAACGTATCTTGGAAGCCGGTGATCACCAGGGCCGCGGTTATCACGCCCATCGCGTTTTGGGTGTCGTTGGAGCCGTGGGCGAAGGCCATGCCGGCGGCCGAGAAGATCTGCGTTACGCGAAAGAAACGTTGGGCTTTGCGGGGGACGAAGCGGCGCGACAACCACACGACCGTCCCCATAAAGAAGTACCCGGCGACGAAGCCGGCGATGGGCGAGAGGAACATCGCGATGACGACTTTGCTTATGCCGGTCCATTCCCAGGCGCCGACGCCGTAGGCCGCGGCCGCGGCCCCCATCAGGCCCCCGACCATCGCGTGGGTGATGCTTATAGGGATGCCGAGATAAGAACAGCCGGCCGACCAGGCGATCGCGCCGATGAGAGCGAAGAAGAGGATCCACAGGCTTATATAACTCGGGTCGACTATGCCTTTGCCGATGGTCTTCGCGACGGCGGTAGTGAGGAAGGCGCCGACGGTATTGAAGGCCGCGGCCATAAGGACCGCCTGAAAAGGTTTGAGCGCCCGCGTCGAGACCGTCGTCGCGATGGCGTTGGCGCAGTCGTTGACGCCGTTTATAAAGTCGTAGACCCATGCCAGGGCGATGATGGCGCCGAGGAGGATTAGGGTTGAGGACATCGAAGCGGGGGCTCGAACTGGCGTAACTTAGGCGTTCTTGACGATTACGCCGTCGACGATGTTGGCGGCGTCTTCACAACGGTCCGTCGTCCCTTCCAAGACCTCGAATATCTCTTTCCATTTTATAATTAAGACCGCGTCTCGCTCGTGGTTGAGGAGGGTCGCGAGGGCGTTGCGGCATACGTGGTCGGCCTCTTCCTCCAGGCGGTTGATTTCGAGGAGATGGGGTTTGATGTCGGGGAATTTGCGGAGGCGGGAGACCGCTTTCTCCACCGCCTGGGCGCTCGCCAGGACGAGCTCGGCGAGGACCACCGCTTCATGCCGGACGCCGTCCAGCTCGTAAAGGCTTATTTTGTAGCTCGCGATCTCGACGTAGTCCACGATTTCGTCGAGGCCGCAGGCGAGGGCGTGGATGTCGCCGCGCTCGATAGGCGTTACGAACGAGCGGTTCAAGGTATCGATGATCTTATGCGTTAGGTCATCGGCGTCGTGCTCGATGCTTTTTATCTCGCGGGCGGCGCGGGCCGCGCTCGGGATGTCCTTGACGAGTTCAGTAAGCCGCTCCGCGGCCTTAACCGCGAGCGTGGCGAGCTCGTCGAACATATCGAAGAACTTCTCCTCGCGAGGGACGATCTTGGGTAATTTTATGCGCATCAGTAACCCCCCTCTCCCTGTGGTGGGGGAGACGTCCGTCCGGCCGTGTCGAGCTCCCGGCGTAGCTTGCGGAACCGTTCCCGAACCAATCGCCGTTTCAGGCGGGAGAGGTGGTCTATGTAAAGGACGCCGTCGAGGTGTTCGATCTCGTGAAGTAGCGCCCGGGCGCCCAGACCCTCGGCCTCGAGCTCCCGCTCGCGCCCCTGGGCGTCGGCGTAGCGGACGGCGAGCCGCGCCGGCCGAGCCAACGTCGCCGCGACCGACAGCAAGCTCAGGCACCCCTCTTCCTCTTCGAGCCGTTCGTCCGCGCGCCAGATGACCGCCGGGTTGACGAAGACGGCGTCCGCGCCCGCCGGCAGGAGCCCCGGGTGAACGACGATGACACGTCGTAACACCCCTACCTGCGGCGCGGCCAGGCCGACGCCGCGGTGCGCGGCCATTATCGCCGCCATCGCGTGGGCCAAGCGGTCTTCGGCCTCGCCGAACGTTTCTACCGGCGTCGACCTCTCGCGGAGGACCGGGTCGTCGAGGTACCGGAGATGGAAGCCGTTGGCGTTCTCTTCATCCACGACCAAGAAAATAGCACTTCGGCCGCCGGCCGTCAAGCCATAATGGTTTGTTCCGGCCCGGGCGGCGCGAGGGTGAGCCGGCTCAGCTGGAACCGGCGGCGGGCCCGGCTTTGGTGGCAATACGCGGTCAAATAGCCGACGCCGTTCCGGCCCTTTATCTTAAGGGGCGAGATTCGTCGGTGCGATTCGCCGCGCGTCCCGCGGTAGGTAATCGGGAGCGTCTCTCTCGCCGCCGCGGCCCACGATAGGGTGAGGACGGCGTCGGCGTCGGCGCCCTCCTCGGTGATGCCATAGGAGAGCAGGACCCAGTCGCCTATGGTGGCGGCGTCGCCGCGTTCGTGGGCCGCGGCGAGGAACGCGAGGAGGAGCTCGCTCTCGACGGCGACGTCGCCGAGGGAGCGGTGGGGCGCCGGGTTCCTGAGGGCGAAGTCGGCGGTGAGGTTGCCGAGGCTGTAGCTGGCCAGGCCCGGGCGATAGTGCTTCACGAGGCCGAGGAGGTCGAGGGCGGCGTTCCCCGGCGCGGGTATCCCCACCTCTTTGGCCGCGGCGGCGAGGAACGAGAGGTCGAACGGGAGGTTGTGGGCGACGAGGACGGCGTCGCCGGCGAAGGCGACGAAGGGCGGGAGGGCGTCGGCTATTTGGAGTTGGCCGGCGAGGTCGGCGTCGCTGAGGCCGTGGAGCGCGGCGGCGGCCGGCGGGCCCGGGCCGCGCGGGTCCACGAGG